>CABZTG010000005.1 GCA_902528645.1 uncultured Pelagibacteraceae bacterium
TTTTTTTGGTCTGATAAAAGGTATTTCTGCACCGAGACTTTTAGAAATTTGAGCAATTTTTTTAGAGTTTGTTGATACAACAACTTTTCCAATTTTTATTGCTTTTGCGATTTTTATTTTTTTTTCAAGTAAAGATGAGTTTCCAATTTTTTTAAGGTTCTTATTTTTGATTCTTGTAGAACCTGATCTTGCAGGTATAAGTATTGTCAAAGAATTCATTGCTAGTCTAGATCAATGTTAAGTATTTCTTTAGTTGTGATGGTATTTTTTTTATCTACTTCAATAAATTTTTGAAAATTAGTTTCTCTTCCACTATTTTCAAATATTTCAGCTTTTATCAATGTTCCCAAACCTTTTGCTTCCTCAAAAATTTTGTGATCAACATACTCTGAAGGAAGGCTCGATTTAAATAGGGGCTGCAAAATTCCATCATCATCTTTTTTCCAGATATTTTGATTATTATTTTTTACGATAGGCACAATAGACTCATAGTTGTCATCAAAATTGTTTATAATGTTTTGAAAAAAATTTTTGGGTCTATTAAAATAAATTTCCTCAGCAACAAGAACATGTGATGGATTAAATTTTTTAATGTGTCGCAAATAAATTTTGCTTAACACGTACTCAATTCCTAAAAATTCTTTTTGTAAATCCCTGTCTCTTTGTAAAATTTTTATTTTTTTTCCACTTATTTTTTTAATAAGTTGTTTATCACTAGTACTTATAAAAATTTTCGATATTTCTTTAATATTTTTGATATCATTTATTGTTTTTTCAACTAAATATTTACCATTATATTTAATTGGTTTGTTTAGGGGAATTATACAAACTATCGATTTCTTTTTATTCTTTGAAGTTTTTTTTCTTAAAATTTTTGAAATTGTGCTTACTCTCTTTAAATTTCCATGATGACCAACTCCATGAAAATGAATTACACTTGCGTTTGGTTCATACACAATCTTTTTACCTTTTTTTAAAACTAATGAAGCCCATAAACGATCTTCAATATGTTTTACATTTTCATCAAATTTGTTTTTTTCCCAAGATGATTTTCTAATCATACTATTAGCATTGTGAAAAAAAGGATCTTTTGTTTGAATTTTTTTATCTAACCCAAAAAGATAAGTTAAATCTCTCACATCATTTGGCTCAGAAATATCTGATGGTTCTTGTCTTCCGTAACAGGCTATCACACTTGAATTTTTAAAATTTTTAACCAAATTTTTAAGCCATTGATTATTTTTTGGTATGCAATGTCCGGAAATCATAGCTATCAAATTTCCTTTACTTTTTTTTATACCTAAATTTAATGCTCTGCCTGGAAAAAAATTTGTTGACGAATAATTTACAATTTTGACTTTTGGAAAGTTTTTTTTTACAATACTTATTGTTTTATCCCTGCTATTATTGTCAACCAATATTACTTCAAAGTTTTTATAATCTTGATTGTAAATTTCATTTAAACACTTTCCAATCCAGAAATATTCGTTTTTAGTTCTTACTATAATTGATACTAGTGTATTAAACATTAAAGTATTTTTTTATTTAGATACGATGCTATTGACCTTAATTTTTTTACGAGGTTTGTAAACTCTTGAAAATTTATTGCTTGCAAAGGGTCTACTGCAGCATTTCTTGGATCTGGGTGAAATTCTATCATTAAACCTTCGGCACCAGCTGCTAACGAAGCTAAAGTTAAAGATTCAACCCATTCGTGCCAAAAACATGCGTGACTAGGGTCAACAATAATTGGTAGACAACTATATTCTTTAAGTGCGGGTATTGCCTGAATATCCAACATGAAACGACTAGTTGATTTATGCGTGTGAGGAGCAGAAATTCCTCTCTCGCAGAGTATTATATTCTCGTTTTTTTCAAGCAATGCATATTCCGATGATCCTAATAAATCTCTAATTGAACAACCAAAATGTCTTTTGAGAATTATAGGTTTTTTATACTTAGCGGTTTTGCTAATTAAAGGAAAATTTTGCATATTTCGAGCACCAATTTGAAAAACATCCACGAATTCGTTCATAAGAGTTAATTTTTCTGGCTCCATCACCTCAGAAACTATTAAAACGTCAAAATTTTTTTTTATTTGTTCTAAAATTTTAAGCCCTTCATCTCCCAATTCATAGTATTTTTCAGATCTATAAGGGAAGGTTAAAGGTTTATAAATTTGACCTCGTAAAAGTTTTAAATTATTTTTTTCAAGTATCTCACAACACCTGAATATTAGTTCTTTATTTTCGATGCCATTAGGACCTGAAATTATTGGCACTACATTACCCCCAAAACTAATATCATTATTAATCTTTACTATTTTCTTTTTATTGAGTGATGAAGATAATGGGAATTTATCTTTTAAATCACTATCAGAAATATCTTTACCTGGAAATTTATTATCCATTACTCCATAACCTCAATTATTTTCTTTCTATTAATTTTTTTATTTACAATTTTAAAAGCTTCAACAGCTTGCATAAAATTCATTTCTAAACCATTAATTGATTTCATACCAACATTTTCTCCAATTTTCATAATTGTAGTTTGAGGTGGATTGTAAATTATATCAAAAATATATGCTTTTGAATTAGCTTTTAAAAAAACAAACGTTTCTAGTAGATTATCTATAATTTTATTAATTACTTTTTCAGATGAATTGAGTTTATTTATTTTTATTTCTGATTGAGAAATTGGGGAAAAATATTTTAAATTTAAATTGTTTGGTGGCACCAATAAATCAAAACCTATCGAAGTTGTATTTATAATAAGATCAAGTTTCCTTAATTCATTCAAAAAAATAAAATTTTTTATTATTTTTATATTTTTTTTTTTTGTTTTTATACTTTTGTAAAATTTTTTTAATTTCTTCAAATCTCTATTAAAAAGAAAAATGTTCGCCATGGGAAATCTATTTTTTGTAGATATAATACAAGACTTTCCAGCTCCTCCACATCCTATAATTAAGATATTCTTAATTTTTTTTTTTATCTTGTTTACACTACATAAAAAACCTAGGCTATCAGTGTTATAACCTTTAAGTCTATTTTTTTCTTTAACAATTAAATTTACAGAGCCTATTTCTTGTGCTGTTTGATCAACATCATCTAAATATTTAATTACTTTTTCTTTATGAGGTAAAGTTATTGATGATGCCAAAAAATTATTATTCAATTTTAAAAGATTAATTATTTTACCCAAATTTTGATTATCAACATCCAAAGGAAACATTTTTGTTTTCATTTTAAGTTTAGAAAAAGCTTTATTCCACAATAATGGAGATCTAGCTCCTTTTGATGGGTTTGATCCTATGATTGATACAAACTTCTGATTTTTTCTCAAATTAATTTTATTTTTTATTATGTTTTTAAAATTCATTTTTTATTTTAAATTATATTTATATTCCGTGAACCACTTGTAGAATTTTTCTAGACCATTTCTTAAGGAGTGATTAAATCTAAAATTAAATTTTTTATTTTCTATCTTCAAATTAGCACCCGTTTTTTGAACATCTCCCATTTGTTTTCTTACGAACTTTTTTTTAAATTTAATATTTGTAACATTCTCCAATGTGTTTAAAAATTCCATTAATTTAATTGTTTTTTCATTACCTAAATTAAATACACATGAAACACCCCTGGTCTTTTTTTTTCTATAATATTTTATAATCTTAAATAAATTTAAAATAAGGTCATCTATGTATGTAAAACTTCTTTGATGCTTTCCAAAGTTATAGATTTCTATGGGCTTGTTTTTTTTGTTTGTTATTAAAAATTTAAAATATGACATATCGGGTCTTCCCCATGGGCCATACACTGTGAAGAATCTTAAACCGATTAAATTCATATTATAAAGTTTTGAATAAACATTTGAAATTAATTCCATACTTATTTTAGATGCGGAATAAATTGAAATAGGCCTATTCACGTTAAAATTAGACATTTTTTTTTCTCCACTTTCTCCATAAACTGATGAACTACTTGCATAAAAAATTGTTTTCAATTTTTTAGAAAACTTAAAAAATTCTAATAATTTTACATAAGCAAGTATGTTATTAATTACATAAGTTTCTGGATTATATATAGAATATCTTACACCAGCCTGACCAGCCATATGTAGAACTGACTCAATATTTCTTATATGTTTTTTAAGTTTTTTATAAAAGTTTTTGTTTTTTAAATCATCTTTAATAAATAAAAATTTTTTTTGTTTTTTAAGAATATCCAATCTGTCCTTTTTAATTCGCACATCATAATAATTGTCTAGATTATCAACTCCAATAACATAATTTCCATTTTCTAACTCGTATTTTGCGGCATGAAATCCTATAAAACCCGCTACTCCTGTTATTAGTATTTTTTTCATCTTAATTATTTAATGAACCTAAAAAAGTATAAGGAAAAATTATTTTATTAATTGGTTTACTTATTTTTTTAATTTTTCTGCCTCTAAGAATTGAAATCATATCATCAAATAATGGATATCCTGCTTCAACGGATACAACACTACTGCCACTCATCCTTGGATTAATTTCTATAATCTTATAGTCTCCTTTTTTATCGATCATTAGATCGCAATCATAAAGCCATGATAAATTGAATTTTCGAATCAGTTTTTTTCCAATATTTTCTAATTTTTTAAATTTTTTTACTACATGACCCGCATTTGGTTCAGCTGGATTAAGCCTTTTCCTGGAAACTACTCTTATACTTTCTCCCTCATATCCCAACATATCCAAATCAAAAGTAGGCTCTCTTAATCTCTCAGATATGACTAAGGGAAAAAAATGCCTTTTATACATTGAAAAATATTTTTTTTTTAATTTATTATATGGAATATGAATTTCTCTTCCATAATTTTTATAAAAAATCGTTTTAATATCTGTGCGAACAACTAAAACATTTCTTCCACCACGTGATAATGATGGTTTAATTACAAAATTTTTTTTTTTAAATTTTTTTATTTTTTTTTTGATATCTTTATAACTCTTAATTTCATCAAATTCCGGATAAGGTAAATTATTTTCTTTCAATGCTTGGTAGGTCTTAAGCTTATCAGAGAAAATCAATAAGGTTTTATAGTCAATTGTAGCAATAGAACATTTGGTTTTTTTAAAATAATCTTTATTTTTTGATAAATTTATTGCCTCTTCATCTGAGCCAGGAATTAAAAGATTTATATTATATTTTTTTATAATTCTTTTAATTTTATTCTTATAAGTTGTAGATTTACCGCTAGGAGTAACAACAAAATTATCAAGAAAATATTTAGCGCTACAATTTTTGTTTTGATTAGTTCCAGTTATTCGTAAATCTTTGAACTTTCCATTTTTAATTTTTCTAATTAAAAATGGAGCTAGGGTTCCACCTACAGATGTGATGAGTATATTATACATAATTTTTTGTTATTTATAACTATCACTCAATATTGAGTTATTAAAATTTTTCTTATTTTTATGTATTTTTACAATATTCTTTAATATTTTTTCAATACTTCCAAATTTATTAGATTTAAATTTTTTTTTTAAACTTTCTATTTTACCTTTTTTTAATTTATTTGATAATTTTGTTGAAATATAAAGAATTCTAAAAGCACTCACATTGATTCTGAAAGGTTTGAGTTCTTTTTGAATGATTTTTGAAAATGTTTCCAGTCCTGATTTTGCGGAGGCATAAGAAGAAGTTCCTATTTCATCTAATACTGAAGCTATTGACGAAAAGAAAATAATAGTTCCTTTTCTATTTTGAACCATGAATCTTGAAATATATTTTACGATTAAAATAGGAGATAATAGATTTATTTTTAAGGTATCAATTATAGAAGTATCCGTCTCAAGAGAATTTAAGCTGCGATTAAAAATTGATGAGTTTAATATTAAAATATCAATTTTTTTATTTGATTGTTTTTCAATTTTACCAATCCAATCTTTCAAATTTTTTTCTTTACATAAATCAAGTCTTGTATGAAAGTATTTTTTATTTGATATGATGGACTTATTTCTTGAACAACCCCAGACATTATTACCGTAAATTAACAATTTTTTTGTGAGTTCGAGACCTACACCTCTACTCGTTCCAGTTATAACTATATTCAAATTTTTAATCAAATTTAAAAACTCCTCCACAAAGGGAATAACCAACTCCAAACCCCATAATTAAAATTGGTTGTTTTTTTGGTAAGATTTTTTTTTTTTCAAGCTCGATCAATGCGATTGGGATCGTAGATGAAACTGTGTTTCCATAATCTTTTATATCATTAAAAAATATATCTTCTTTTATCTTTAATTTGTCTTTAATTGTTTTTAAAACTATCGAACTAGCCTGATGATAAATAAAATATTTAATATCTCCTAATTTTAAGTTAGCTTTTTCAAGAAGTTTTTTTGTAGCCATAGGTACTTTCTCAGCAGTAAAAGTGAATACATTCGAGCCGTGCATGAAAAGTGTTTTTTTTCCTATATCATTCTCTTTTACGCAAAGGTTTTTTCCTCCAGAACCATCGGTATAAGTAAAAGATGAAAGAATTGATGGTAGGTTATCTTGATTTATAAAAAATGCAGATGCTGCATCACTAAAAATTGAAGCTGTTGATCTATCGCTTCTATCAATATATTTAGTGTATGTTTCGGCGCAGACTATTAATGAATTTTTAAATTCTTTATTTTTAATTAAATTAACTGCTGTGATTAATGCATAAGGAAATCCTGAACACCCTTGGGTTACGTCTAGTACAAAACATTCTTTATTAAGATTTAATTTTTCATGAAGAATACTCCCACTTGAAGGTATAGAAGAAACGTGTGACTGTGAAACAAATATTAAACTCTCGATATGTTCTTCAATTCCATTTAAAACTTTTTTAGAAGCATCTATTGCGAGTGTTAGTGTATTTTCTTCCTCACTAGATTTGTAGATTGTTTTTATACCAGTCTTTTTATATATGTCCTCAAATTGAATTTTTCCAGACATATATAATTCATTGCTTAAATCTACTTTAATAGAACCAAATGAAAAAGCACCTTTGATCATGAGTAATTTTTTTATATCAACTGAAATTAGTTATGACTATCCCTTAAAATTATCTTGTTATTAGTTCTTTCATTTTTTGTAACTTCATAAATTTTATCACAGAATTGTAATGAGTTCAGGTCATGCGATATAATTATTAATGTTCTTTTTTTTCTAAATTCACCTAAAAAGTTTATAAAATTTTTAGCCGTATTTTTATCTAAAGCACTAGTAGGTTCATCTAAAATTATTAGTTCAGGATTTTTATAAAGCGCTCTTGCTATTCCAACTCTTTGCTTTTCACCTATTGATAAATTTCCTCCACCTTCATTAATAACATAATTTAATTTTTCATTTTGATTAGCAAATTTTTCCAATTGAGAACTCACTAGAGATTGAGAGACTTTTTTTTCATCAATTAGATTATTATCAAATTCAAAAGAAACATTATTTTTAATACTTCCATTGAATAGGAATATTGATTGAGGAACATAGGATATTTTTTTTTGCCAACTTTGTATCTCATTTTGGTTGACAATTTTTTTTTCATCGATTAATAAATGACCTTTATCTGGCTTGTAGAGACCCATTATAATATCAACGAGTGTTGTTTTTCCAACACCACTTTCACCAAAAATACCTACACAATCAAACTTTTTAATATTCAAGTTTTCTTTTTCGTAAATATTATCTTTTTGGTTATGTGAAAAATTGATATTTTTTAACCTAATTTCCCTCTCAAATATAATTTCTTGGCCTATTTCATCATCAATTTTTGTCTGTGGCTTGTTATATTCTTTTTCCATCATTTCAACTGATGATTTATAAAAAGAAATATTATTAAAACTTTGCATAAGTTTACTTGCGCTTGGCAGTAATCTAAAGGCTGATACAGCAAAAACACCAAAAAAAGGAATAATATTTTTAAGATCTGTATCTGAATAACTTAATAAAATTAAAATCGAAAAAATGATAAATATTGCACTCATTTCTAAAACAATTCTAGGATAATTCAAAAATGCAGAGTGTTTTGATGCTGTTGAGGAAAAAGTTGTTATGTGTTTAGAAAAAATACCAGAAAATATCTTCTCTACATTAAATATTTTTATAGTTTTAATTCCTCCAAAAATTTCATTTAGTGATTTTAGTGACTTTGTACTAAATTCCTCTCTAATAGATCCCCATCGCCCAAGAGTTTTTGAAACCAATTTGTGATACAACAACATGATTGCAAGTATAATTGCTAGGGTAATTAAGGTTATTTTAAACTGAATTGAGAGGAGTAATAAAATTACTGATAATATCACCAACAACTCAAAAATGATTGTTAAAACGCTACTGAATACTCCAGTAAAATGTCTTGTTTCAATCATGCAATTTTGAACTAATTGAGAAGATTGTTTTTTTTTAAAAAAAAAGAAATCGTTTGAAATATATCTTTTAAGTAAATATATACCTGAGTCAGAATATGTCATCCAAGTAAATTTTGCAATCCACCAGTAATAAAATATCAAATAAATATTCTTTAAAATAAATAAAAATAAAAAAATAAAAAATATACTTTGAATTTTAATCTCAAAATATTCGATTTCATTAAATTTAAAAACAAAATTTTCATTACCACTTATCATAGTTTGAATTAATGGAAATATTACTCCAATGCTAAATATCTCTAAGATAGTAGCAATAGCTGTAAAAATGAAAAATAAAGATAAACTTAATTTTGGATTTTTTTTTAATTGTAAGGCTAGTGCAATAACTTTAAACATAATTAATTATAAATAAAAAATTGTTTTGATCTCGAATTAAGTAACAGTGGATTTCATTCACTGTCTAATATTTTTTTTAAATTTAAAACTTTCACCAGTTTAGCAAAATTGTTCATCTCTGCTATTCCTTCAATAGATGTTATTTTTCCAGGATAATTTTTATCTAACTCCATCAAAATTGATAAATGAGCTAATGAGTCCCACTCATAAGATTTAAGATCATTAATTTCATCATCATTGATAATTCTCAATATTAGTTTTTCTAATTCCTTTTTTTTCATGTCAATTCGGATCCTTGCATATAGCTATTGATGTATTACAAATAATTTTTTCAAATTTTTCCTCAAAATTAATCAGTTTTTCTGATCTCAATCTATATAATTTATCTTTGAAATCATCCATTTCTTTTGGCAAAAACCAACTTTTGGATTTAATTATTTTTACATCAGAAAAAATTTCTTTAGCATTGTTAATAATTTTATCAGTATTTGAAAGACTAATAAGTGGTAATTGAAAAAAGCCATTTTTATTTAGAAAATTAGGGCTTTTTTTTAAAATTGATATCGCTAAATCTGTTCCATCGTTACCACTTTCACAAGGGATATTTTTTTGAAACCAGGGAGAAATTTTGGCCACTAAAGCTGAGATTGCAGTAACATCATTAATAATATAATCAAATTTTTTTCCTATCCAAGGCTCAAATAGATTACCGGTCCTTATATCTGCACGGAGTTTGTTTTTAATAAAATTTTTTTTTGTAATTTCTACTGCGGTTGAATGAACATCTGAACAATGCATCCTTAATTTTGCAAATGATTTCATTAAAGCAATACCAATAACACCACTACCACAACCAAGATCTAATACATTAATATCATCTTTTAATTTTTCAAATGCAACTTCAATACTTAGTTTAGTCGTTAAATTTGGTTTAAAGATTTTATCACCTACCTCTATATCTTCTAATATTTTTTCAAAATCAAAAATATTTCTATCCATTTTTGATTAATTTAGCTGGGTTTCCAAACATAGTTTGGTTTTTTTTTACATTATTAAAGACTACAGAACTCATTATTATAGTTGAATAATCCCCAACAGAAATATTTTCGGATATCAAGACATTTGCACCAATAAATACCTCCTTACCAATACATGCATTATTCAAAATTGAGGTTCTTGATCCCAGAATAGAAAATGAGCCAACAGAGACATCATGAGCCAGAATATTTAAATGTGTTATTAAACAAAAGTTTTTTAATTTAGTCCCAGAACATATTATGCTGTAAGGATATATTATATTGCCGTACCCTAACTCAACATTGCTCTCTATTTTAGCTGTAGAATCAATTATATTTGGAAATTTATCTAAATCTAATGATGTTTTATCCAATATTTTTTTTCTATTATTTTTATTGTTATAGGAACCAATTCCAAATACGAAAAGAGAGTTTTTCTTTTTGATTGCATTTTCCAATCCGATCTCAATAGGAATACCTTTAACTGACTTATTATAAAACTTTTTATCATCATCTATTATAGCATTAATTTTAAATTTCTTATTTTTTTGAAGATTATCTAAGATTGGAATTAATTCATCTGCTGTGTTTCCTGCTCCCAAAATTACTATATTTTTTCTTTTCATATCAATTAAAAAGTTTCTTTTTTTCTTTATAAATAAAATTTGACCATTTATTCATCCAATTTTTTTCAATATTAAAAAAATTCTGCAAATACAATTTTCTAATTTTTTGAATTTTGTTGCTACTCCACCAATTATGGGTTTCATCCCAATTTTTTACAATAAACTTCCTTGCATCATTAAAGTTTTCAAAAGCCATATTATTTTTTTTTAATAAATTAAACATTCTAAGACTTTTTTTTTTAAAGAACCAAAATTTCTTTTCACAAATTAAAATAGTGGGCACATTAAAATACATGCATGATGAAAAGGCTGTTTGAGGGTAATTCACTAACATCAATTTAGACGATTTGGCAAAATCAGAAAAGCTTTGATCCCAATCATTGAACTGCTCTTTTCCAAATTTTTTTATAAATCTATCTTTTATATTTAACATGTAAGGTGGCTTAGATCTCAAATAAACATTTTTTTTTATTTCGGGCGGCAATAGTTTAATAAAACTTAAAACTTCAGAGATTTGTTTTATACCATCCTGTGCTTTTGCTGAAGAAACAAGTTTATGAGAATATTTTTCACCTTCTAAAAAAGTAATATTAAGTTTTTTATTTTTTTTAGTATCGAACTCTTTATTATCAATTACATTTATTGTGGGACTTAATCTAACAGATTTTCTTTTGTACTTATTATCAATATCGTAATGAATATGATTAACAATCTTTCCTGTATAGTTATTTAAATTCATATATTCACCTACTAAACCTCCCCCATGTTCACATGTAAAATATTCAGAATTTTTTTTTACTAATTCTGCAACACAAATTTTAAATTGATCATTATAATTCCAACTTCTCATTGAAATTATGAGTTTTTTTTTATTAGCTAATTTCATCATTCTGTCTCTAATCTTTAAGAAATTTTCAAGGTATGATATTGGAAAGTCATATATTAAATTTTCTATCAAAAAACAAAAAAACTTATCTTTATACTTTTCTTTACTTAGGTTCGAGAATATCATTTTTCTTTTTTCAAAATTCCAATCTTTTTTATTTCCTATGTCTTCAAACAAATTCTTATACAAAGCTGGAAATATTAAATTTTGTCTTAGAATTTGTAAAAATTCCTTAGTAGGAAAACTAAAAGACTCTAAAATAATTTTATTATATCTAAAAGCTAACTTGGAAAATAATAATTCATAAATAAAAATTAGATAATAAAAAAAACCTTTTTTTTCTTTTTGATATTCAAATCCCTTGTTTATATCTAAATTTTTACAATTTTTTTTTATAATATTTACATTTTTTAATTTTAAAAACTTAATAATTCTCACGAAAACAAGATGATTCCATGTGTCGTTAAAAGTATTCTCAATAAATCCTAAGTGATTTTTTGGAGCAAAATTTCTTTCATCAATTTTTAATTGGTAGGTAGATATTTTGTTCTTGTGATTTTTTTTTAAAAAAGTATTTATTATTTCCCACCTATCGTACATGGATGATACATAGTGATGTGTCCAGGGATAAATCAATAATTCCCAATATTTATAGTCCTCATTAAGATTGTGAATTCTGTTTAAATTTTTTGATAAAATATTACAAAATTTCTTTGCTATTTTATCAATATAAAAACTATCTTTTTTGAATTTTTTTCTATCAGACCAATGATAATGTATAACTTTATTTTTTTTTATGTCTTGCGGTGTTTTAGTAAAACACCACGAACCTAAAAATACATTTTTTTTTAATGCATTGTAACTTTCTTTAATTGGCGTGGTAACTAAAAAATTTTTCATTAATTTATTTAAAAAATTTTCTATTTAAGATTTCATCTGCTTTGATTTTTTTTTTTGATATTTTGCCAATAAACTTTTTAAAATTTTTTGGTTCAATTTTCCTGATTTTTTTAAGTGATCTTTTAAAACTAAGATCATTGAGATTTATTTTTTTACCTTTAGGGATATCACTTTTCGCCACGATATATCTGTGAGTTTTATATCTTTTTTTTTGCTCCTCTAAATTGGGAATGATTTCTTTTTTACCTAAAATTTTTAATATTCTGTCTATTTTTTTTGACATAATCAAAAAGTCTTTTGGCATCATTGAGATTTTGTGATCTGCATTTGGTTGTTTATTGTCTAATGAAAAATGTTTTTCAATTATAGTTGCACCTAAACTCACAGCACAACATATTGCCAGATCATCAATTGTATGGTCTGAATATCCAAATGGGACTTTATACTTATCACGGATGGTAATTATTGAATTTAAATTCAATGTATTATCTGGAGCAGGATATAATGAAGTGCATTTTAAAATCCCCACCCCTTTATTACTATATTTGTTTGCTGCCTTTAAACTTTCATTAATTTCATTCTCAAAAGCCATTCCAGTAGAAATTATCATTGGTAAATTTAATTTTGAAACTTGTTCAATCAAAGGAATGTTGGTTATTAGACCAGAAGAAATCTTGATTAATTTAATTCCTATCTTTTTTAATCTTTCTAAACTTTTTAAATCTCCTGGTGTAGAAAAAAAAACAAGCCCCAATTGCTCTGTCATTTTTTTTAAATAAAAAAGTTCTTCATTATTAAAGTTTTTATTTAAAAATTCTTTGTAAGAAGGCGTGCTTTTAAGGTAGCTTTCTCCTGCATCAATTGTTTGGAGTTTTACAGCATTTGCACCAGATTTTGCAGCAGCTTCAATCATTTTTTTACAAAGATCAAAGTTACCATTGTGGTTGATACCAATTTCAGCAACTAAAAAAACAGTTTTTGGTTTACCTATTATAAAATTATCAACCTTAAAAGATTTTTTTTTCATCAATTATTTTATTGTTGAACTAATATGAGGCCGCAATTATTTTTTTTATTTGTTGAATTGATAGAAAATCCTTATTTGACCCTGAGCTATACTCAAAATCTGAAGGTACTTTTTTTCCTTTATCGCTAGAGTTATCAATTAAATAATTTTTCTTTCTACCATCATCTGCGGAAGGGATTATTTTAAAATAATTTTTAAATTCAAATGTCAAATGATGATATTCATTTGGACACATTAGTTCATGAATTTTTTCACCTGGCCTAATACCAACTATTTTCATTCTTAAATTGGGAGCCATCGCTTTTGCTAAATCAGTAATTTTGGCTGAAGGAATTTTAGGAACAAATATTTCTCCTCCAATCATCTTATCAAATGACATCAAAACAAAAGCAACAGCTTGATCCAAAGTAATCCAAAATCTGGTCATATCTTGATGAGTGATGGGTAAAAAATCTTTTTTACTTAATATTAACTCTCTAAAATAAGGTATGACAGATCCTCGAGATCCGAGGACATTTCCATATCTTACTACAGTAAATTTTGTGTTTTGCTTACCCACTAAGTTATTTGCTGAGACAAACAATTTATCTGATGCAAGTTTAGTTGCTCCATATAAATTTATTGGATTTGCAGCTTTATCAGTAGATAAAGCAATAATTTTTTTCACTTTTTGACTTATTGCTGCTTGAATAATATTTTCAGCGCCATAAATATTTGTTTTTACAAATTCTATAGGATTATATTCAGCAGCAGGCACCTGTTTTAAAGCAGCGGCATGAATTACAAAATCAACACCATTCATTGCCATTTTTAATCTTTCTAAATCTCTTACATCTCCAAGAAAAAACCTAAAAAAGGGATATCTTTTCTCCGGAAACTTCTCTTGCATCAAGAATTGTTTATATTCATCTCTTGAATAGATAATTAAACGATTAGGCTTAAATTTTTTTGAAATCATTTCAGCGAAAGCATTCCCAAAAGATCCTGTGCCTCCTGATATCAAAATATTCTTATTATTAAACATAACTTTTTAAAACTATTTCAAAATCTAACTAAAGCCAATTTATATTTACTTATTAACGTAATATCATTACTGAAATTTTTAATTTCATCTAATTCTATAAAATTACAATAAGCAATGACAGATTTATTTTTTTTTAAAATTTTAAAGTTATTTTCTAAAAACTTCTTCATGACTATTCGATTAAAAGGGTTAAACATAAAAATAAAAAAAGATTTTTTTTCATCTAAAAAAAAATTTTCTGCATTTTGAAAAAAAATTTTTATCTCCTCAGGTTTTTGAAGAGAACTTTTAATATTTTTCATGCTATTTTCAACATACTCATTTTTGAAATCAAAACCACTATAAGAACTAAAATTAAACTTTTTATATGCATAAATCAATGGTATCCCGTTTCCGCAACCAATGTCTAAAAAATGATAATTTTTCTCATTATAATTTTTTTTAATAAAAAGTTTATATAATCGTTTCAAGTTTAATAACCAAACTGTACCTATACCTTTAGAATTAGTTAATCTTAACTTTTTCAAAGTTTCCCTATCTCCAGTATCTACTAAATCGATTCGAATATTATTCAAAAACTTAAAAATTGAATTATAAAAAAAATTAATTTTTCTTATAAGGTTGTTATTATGGTACATAATCCAATATTAAAATTTATGTTACTATGCGCTCAAAAGTTTTTGGAATTTTAAAATATTCTAATCGATTTTTTAAAAATTTAAGAAGTTTTTTTTCATTAATTTTTTTTTTTGATACGTATCTAGTTTTTATTTCATAATTTTTTGATATTTTATCAATAACAAATTTACATCTATTATTTTTAATATTAGGAAACTCATTAATTTCATTTTCAATTTCTTTTAAATTAACACTTAGTCCATTAATTTTTTTTATATTATCAACTCTTCCATATAGAATGAATTTATTTTTCGAGATAAATTTTGCTAAATCGCCTGTTTTATATCCTTGATTAGTAAATCTATTTTCAAATTGATTATTTACATAACCATCAGCAATTGTTTTTCCCTTAATTACAATTTCTCCAATTTCTTTTCTCTTACAAATTTTATTTTGTTTATTTAAAATTTTAATATCAATACCTGGTGAGGCTTCAAATAATTTAGGTATTAATTTTCCATATTTAATTACCTTAAAAGCTGATCTAGATGCTTCAGTTAAACCATAATGATAATAAATAATTGTTTTCTGGAATGTTTTTACTAACCATTTAAGTGTTTTTGAATCTATCTTTTCACTTCCAAGTTCAATAAATTTTAAATTTTTTGCAATCTTTTTAAAATCTAAAAAGTTCATTTTTTTTAAAATTTCTATTCCAGAGGGAACCATAAAAAAACCGTTAATATTGTGTTTCTCTAATAAACTGAATAAGCTTCCAAAATTGTAAGGGTTTTGATTTAAAATTAATGTGTGTCCATTAATTGCAAAACATTTAAGTCTTCCAAGTCCATCTGAATGATTGAGGGGTAATGCGATAAGCTCTTTTGTTTCACTTTTTAGCCTAACTATTTTATTAATCATTTTTGCAACTATTTCAGACTTATCAAGTGACAATATTACACCTTTGGGGCTACCTGTGGTGCCAGAAGTATAAATTATTTCTTTTGCATTTTTAAAATATTTTTTTAATTTAAATTCGAATTTTTTTATTAATTTATAGCTTTTAAGATATTGCAGTTTATTTAATCTAATTTTTTTATCAGTAATTATATAATTTATTTTATTTTCATTAATTATTAATTTAAGTTTATTAGTTGGCATCATATTACTTATCAAAACTGGTGTATGTCCTGAAAATCTTATGGAAAAATAATATATTATCCAATCTATTGAATTTTTTAAATTTAAAATAATCTTTTGTTTTTTTTTTATTTGATTTAAATACCCTGAGTAATTTTTAATCGACTCCTCTAATTCTCCAAAAGAAATTTTTTTTGATCCGCAAATTATTGCCGTCTTAGTTGAGTTTACTTCGGCGTTTCGTATTAAAGCCTTTTCAATCATTTTTTTTTTGAAAGAACAATTATATCTTCGACATTTTTTATTTTTGCAATTTGATCAACACTAATGTTAATCTTCATAACTTTTACCATATCTGATATAATTGAAATTAAGCTTAGTGAGTCTAATTCTTCACCAAAATTTTTTTTCTTTAACTTTTTTAAATCATTTAAATTTTTGACTCTAAGATGTTTTTTTAAAATTTTTTCTAACTTTTTGTCGATTTTTAACATCATTAAATTTTATTTATCATTTGTCATAACGACAAAGACTTTTCTTTTACCAGAAAATTTTCTTCTACCATGAGAAACTAAAAGATTATTTAATACTAAAATATCATTTTCTTTCCAATTTATATTTATAGAATTATTTTCTAACACTCTTCTTATTTTTTTTAGGTAACTCAATGGAATATCTTTTCCATTCCCGAATTTTGTATCTCTAGGAAAATTATTTTTTCCCAACACTTTGTTAAATAAAAGTTTTGTCGTTTTATCATAATTACTCCTGTGGAATAAATGGGCTTGATTGAACCAAATTTTTGATTTGATTACAGGGTTAAATAAAGAAAAATTATTAATTTGCCATGTTAATAATTTATCACGATCGATCCATTTTAATTTAATCTTATTTTTTTTACAATGATTTGATACCTTAGCTTTATTTTTAGTATTAAAAGTCCTACTCCAGGATAAATCCAAACCATAACCGTATCTCCTGATATACATTATTTTATTTTTCTCAAAATCTTTTTTGATTTTTGCATCTATCTGATCATAAATTTTTTTGGAATTTGCTATTGTTGTTTGACCACCTTTTTTAGCTACTATATTTGAATAAAACCACAAATTTTGTGGAAATTTTGATGCATATGACATCTCATTATGTATTGGGATCTCGACTTGTGGTGAAATTTCTGTTGATGAATAGACTTTGCCTTTTATTTTACTTCTTGGAGTCGAGGCTTCCTCATAATTAAGAATTTTTTTATGAACAGATTTAACTACAGAATTAAACTCATTTATATCAGGGACATCAAAACCTCTAAATAAGATTGCACCTTTTGTTTTGAGTAAATGTTTGTATTTTTTATTCCAATTTTCTTTTAAAAATGATTTTAAATCATTATTTTTTTTATTATTTTTTACTAATGTAAGATTTTGCATTATAAGTCTTTATCCATTATTTCAACAATTCCCATTCCTTTTATAAAAAAAAATGATGCCTTAACACCTTCAAATGGTGATAGGTATGAGTCTGTTATCTTAATAACTTGTACTTTCGCTTTCTTAAACTTTTCTAGGGTTTTTTTCAAATTTTTTGTCATGTAACAAATATGATAAATTGAATTACTATTTTTTTTTAATATGCCATCAATAGGTGACTTGCCTTTTACTTTTGACACAATTTCTATATTGGGTTGATTTTTTGACGAACAAATTGCATTTTTAACATTATAATTTTTGTTTAAGCGTACTTTATCAATTTTATAACCAGCCTTCTTTAATAAACTCATTGACAATTTAAGGTCATTTGTTGCCATACCTAAATGGTGAAATTTAAGTCCGAAATTATTCATGATATAATTTTTTCTATTTTTTTATCAAACTTTTTGTTCTCTAAATCAATACTTTTTTTCACTTTTTCATAAATATCTCCTTTTGGAAATTTTAAAATTAATTCAAAGAATTTTTTTTTTCCTGGCCAAAGATTTTCACCAAGCTTTTTTTTCGATTTTAAAAAATCATCTAATAGACATGAATGCATACAAACATCATAATATTTATTATCTTTTAAGTAGTGATTTTTAAAAATTCCCTCTACCTTAAAACCAAATAAATTACTATATTTTTGCCACTCAGATAATTCTAATAATTGGCTAGTTCTTATTTTGTTAAGATTTAGCTTTTCAAAAGCATGCTTAGTCAATAGAGCTTTTGTTTCTACTGAATTAAATAAAAAATTTTTTTTTCTAAATGGTGAAGTTACAATTGCCATATATGCTGTTCGGTTTACCCAGTCTATTTTGGATAAAGAACAAACTCCAATCAATTTATGGTTTTTTTTTTCAGCCATTAATAAAAAAAGACCTTCTTTATTTTTGTTACTCTCTATCATTTTTTTTAAAACTAATTTTTGATTGTCAATAGTGTTAGGAAAAAGACCATGATTAATTAAAACTCTTGTAAATTTTTCATTATTAAACCAATTATGCCATTGTGTTTTTTCAACAGCGTATTTATTTGGTATAACCAAATCAACAGTTTCGCCTTTTATAAATACCTGATATTTTTTCACTATCTAACCATTTTCTTGTTAAAAAATACATTGAACCAAATTTCCACATTTAAAAGTTTTCGAATTATAGCGTTATTAATATCCCTTTCTTTTTTATTTTCTAGGATTTTAATAATTTCCTTTTTGTTAAAATAATTCGAGCTAATACTATTTTTATTTTCAACTAATTTTCTTAATTTATTTACAGCATACTCTTTGTTTAACTCTAAATCAAAATCATTACCAAAACCTTTTTTCTCACGATTTATTATTTCTGTGTCTAAATATTTTGACATGTATTTTTTTAATAAGTATTTTCCATCATTATTTTTTTTTTTATATTTTTGAGAAAATCTAATTGAATTTACCCATTTTACAAATGATGGTTTTAAAAATGGTGCTCTAGATTCAACCCCAAAAGCCATTGCGGCTCTATCCTGTCTCTGTAAAAGTGCTTGCATTCTATATTTTTGGGAAAATATCATTTGAACTGTATTAAGATCAAATTTCTTTTCTATCGAATTTAGATATTTCCATGGTTTTGAATTTAAAACTTTTGATTTAATTGACCTAGAATTCAAAAATTTATTTATTATGTTTATGTCTTTTATACCTGCACCAAAATATATGTTTTCTAAGTTAATATTTTTTTTTCCTGGTAAAAACGATTTACTTGTTCGAATAAATCTATCATAGCCAAAAAATATTTCATCTGCACCTTCACCTGAAAAAATAACTTTAATTTTATTTTTTTTTATATTTTTTGATAATAAGTATACAAGATGAAAATTATTAAACGTACAGGGTTCATCATTAAAATAACAAACATTTTCTAAATTATTCCAATAATTGCTGATCTCATTTCTTATTGAATAAAGTCGTATATTTTTGTCTTTAAATTTTTTATTTAAAAAATTGTAATAAAAATTTACCTGCTTTTTCTCATTGATTTCCTTATTTTTATTTTCAGCAAAAAAAAGTTTAATGGTGTTTTGGTCTCCAAGTTCAAGCATTTTGTAAACTAATGAAGAAGAGTCTACACCACCTGATACTAGTGAAGCTATTGGTACATCACTAATTAATCTAGATTTTATACAATTATTAAAATTATTCTCAAATTCCTCAAGACTAACATCATGTTTAAGTAAATCGAAATCATCTAATTTCCAATAATCATCGATTTTATAAGTATGATCTTTTAACTTATATTTTAAGAATGTGCCTGGTTCAATCTCATATATGTTTTTAAAGGCTGTTTCTTTACCAAAAATTTTTCCGTGAAGAAAAATTTCGTGAAACATGTCTATGTTAGGGCTAAAATCGTTTAAATTTGAAATTAGTATTGATTTAATTTCAGATGAAAAAATAAAATAATTCGACCCAAAAGAATAATATAAAGGCTTTTCTCCAATTCTATCTCTTACTATTGAAAGTTCATTCTTATCTAAATCAAAATATCCAAAAGCGTACATACCATCTATCTTGGTAATAGTTTTTTTTAATCCATAAACATAAATGAAATTAAATAAAGTTTCAGTATCACTTTTTCCACTATCGTAATGACCATTTGCATTAAGTTCTTCACTTAAACTTTTAAAATTGTAAATTTCTCCATTAAAAATTAAAATTTTATTTTTTTTGAAAATTGGTTGTTTAGCACTTCTTTCATCTAATCCAATAATTGACAATCTAGTATGACCAAAATAAAAATTTTCTCTAGAAACAGAATCTTGAAAATCAGGTCCTCTATGAATTAAACTTCTAAGTGGTAATTTTTTTTTAAAACCCTGACAAACTTTTTTGTCTTTAGAAATTATCCCTAGTATTCCACACATTGTAAATATTAATTATTTTTTAGGCAAAGCTCCGCACTTTGACACTTTCAAATTTAAGAGCCAACTTCATAGTTTCAATTTTAGACTAATTGGAAATTATAATTATTTTCTTTATCTATCTTAGTAGTAATTTTTCCAACAAGTATCTTAAGTTCTTTTTTATTTTTTTCTAATAATTCAAAAATTAAATTAGCGAAAGGTCCAGAGGTAAATTTATAATAACGATTTTTAACAATATCTTGAATCTTGTTTGCTCTGACGTTTCCTTCTTCATCCTCATTTTTTTTGCAAGACTCAATAAACTTAATTATTTCAGTTTGTGATTTTGAACAATCACCTAACATGGATTTCAAACCTTTTGTATTTATTATAGTTCTTAAACCCTCTGAGTTATTAAAACTAGAACTGTAACAAAAAATATAATCATTGAGTAATGGCTTACTCTTATTTGTTAGTTTATTATTTTTTAAAAGTGAAACTTTAACTAAAGGTTGATAAAATATTATTTTATTAGCTAATTTATCTTTTAAATTTTTAATAAGAATATTAAGTTCATTTTTTTTATATCTTACAATTGTCCACATAAATTATTAAATATCCTTTTTTAAATCCTCATATTCCTTTAATTTTATTTTCATAAAATTTATTGTTAACTTTGTTTTTGCAGCAATTCCTTTTGGTGTAAGTAAATAAACATAATTGATTTTATTTTTATTCTTTTTAAAATTTGAAATTTTAATTAACCCTTTTTTTCTAAGTTCTTTTAAACAATAATTGATCTTTCCAAGACTAATACCTAGTTTAGAAGACAATTCTCTTTGGGTAATGCTTGGCTCTTTATCAAGTTTTCTAAGGACATTAAAATTATCAGTTTCGTTATCGAAGTCTCTCATTTTCAAATTGTTCAATATTTGAACACTAATAGTGTTCAAATTATGAACAGTCAATAAAATAATCTAAATTTGTTGAAATCTTTGCTAGATAAGTATTAACTGATGTTATAATAACCCTTAAAATCGATAATTTTTATTATGAAAATTTGTTAAAAAAATAGCTTAATGAAAAAAACAATACTCCTACTTGACTCTCCCTCTTACCCAAAAAACTTTGGCAAATATTTAAGCAAAATTTCAAAATGCAAAATTATAATCGTTAAGGAAAATAAAAATACAATTTTAAAAAAAATTGCTAACGCAAATGCATTAATTAATTGTCCAAGGAGATTTTTTGATAACGAAATTTTAGAAAAAGGAAGGAAATTACAATGGGTTCATAGTGGTGGTGCTGGTATAGAAGAATATATTTTCAAAGAGTTTATATCATCAAATATAATTTTTACTAATGGAAGAATCTTACAGGGACCAGAAATAGCAGATCATGCTATAGGACTAGTTTTATCCATTTCTAGAAATATCTACCTTTATTCAAAAAAAAGTAAAAATAAATTCAAAAGACCAATTGAACTTAGAAACAAAACGTGTGGTATTATCGGTTTGGGTGGAATAGGTATGCTTATTGCCGAAAGACTAAAAACTTTTGGTATGAAAATTGTTGGTTTTTCCGAAGAACTTTTGCCGATGGTTTCTTTTATAGATGAAAATTATAGAAGCCATGAAATAAAAAATAAGATTTCTAAAATGGATGTAATAATATGCACAGCTCCTTTAACAAAACTTACAAAAAACCTTTTAAATTATTCAATGCTAAAAAAAGTTAAAAATCAAAGTATATTAGTTAATGTCTCTCGTGGTTCATTAGTAGATTGTTCTGCCCTTTTAAATCCTAAAATACATTCTAGATTTCTTGGAATTGGTTTAGATGTAACTGACCCTGATCCATTACCAAAAAACCACAAATTAAGACAACTAAAAAATATCATAATCACTGATCATACGTCGGGTCTGTCAGACAATAATAGACAAAGGTCTACCAACTTAATGATAGAAAATATCAAAAGATTTTCCAATAATATGAGCTTACTCAATGTTGTGGATAAAAAAAAAGGTTACTAATTTTTAAAAATGAAAATGAAAAAAAAAATAAGTATTGTACAAACAAAAGCAATTAAAGAATATGACTTAGGAGCAAAAATTTCTGAAAAAAATTACCCTTCTTTAGAACTGGTGCGTTTAGAAAAAATGTTTTTAAGTCGATCTGGTATTAAAGTTCTTGAATATGGGTTTGGTAGTGGTGTAAATACAATTCATTTATTAAGATGTGGATATCATGTTACTGGAATTGATGTTTCAAAAAATGCAAGATCAAAATTAAAAAAAAAAATTATTGGAAAAAAAAAAAATCTTAAATTAGATCTATTACAACCAAAGGCCGCACAGTTACCCTATAAAAATAATAGTTTTGACCATATTGTTGCTATGAGTGTAATATCTCTTTTGGGAGATGAAAATTCTGTAAAATTACTGCTTAATGAATTTAAAAGAGTTCTTAAACCTAATGGGAAATTAATAATTGACATAAATGATCATGAGTCGGAATTTTCAAAAAATAATTATCAAATAAAAAAAAATATATTTCTTACAAAAATAATAAATGAAAAAATCAAAACATTCTGCCTGAAAAATTCGAAAGAGTTTAAAAAATTAATTTCTAAATACTTTAAAGTAATTGACGTGGGTTTTTCTTCACATAAATTATTTAAAAAGAAAATAACTGAATTTATTATTTGTGCTGTAAAAGAATAATTATTTCAATTTTTTTCTAACTATAAATATTACTAGGTTTTCAAATAATTTTTTTCACTATGCGATCAATGCCCTTTGAATCTAAAAAATCTTTATATCTATGAATATTATTTTTTTTTGATTTAGTTTCAGAGATTATAAAATCTAAAATATTATTTTTAGTAAGCTTATTATTAAATTCTTTAATTAAGCCTTTTTTATTTAAATTATTTGAATTTTCAAATTGTCTCCATGAATGATTAAATATTAGAGTCTTTTTTTTCAAAAAAATAGAGTCCCAGACAGAAGACCCACCAGATGATATAAAAAAATCCGTTTTTCTCAAATAATTTGAAAAATTTTTTGAAAAATCAATGAATCTTATATTTTTAAACTTATTGTTTTTTTTTGTGTTTTTAAGTTTTTTATTTTTTAATCCTCTTATAAAATTAAATTTTAAATAATTTAATTTTTTCATACTCACAGCATTATAAATCTTATTAGATAAGTTTTTTGAGTCTGTTGCACCCATAAAAACTAAAATATTTTTAAATTTTGTAATCTTTTTCTTTTTATTTTTTACTATTGGTAAATCTATAAATGAAAACTTAGTCCCTAATAATTTATATTTTGCGGTAATTTTTTTGGTAAATTTAAAACTTAATAAATTAGGATTAATATAAATGTCACAACAGTGTTTCTTTTTTAAATCATCTATTATAACCAGTTTTTTACAATGAGAGATAATTTTTTTTTCAAATTTAAAATTAGATAAATAACTATCTAAAATTACTATAGGATTTTTTAACTCTTTTATTATCTTGATTAATTCATTACTTTTATTAAAAATATTTTTTTTGATAATAATATTTGAATTTTTACTAATTATTTTTGATAAATTTTTATCTTTTTCATCCAGAAGAAAATAAACTTTGTTTTTTTTCTTTAATTTTTTAGATAATTTATTACACCGACTTAAATGTCCTACTCCATACTTTTTAGAATAATGTGTTACAAAAAGTATATTCAAATTTTTCTGCCGAGTTGAAATGCTTCAGCATATTTTACACCTGAGGAACTCCCCCTAAATATTGATAAAGCTTTAATAGTTTCTAGGGATCTTGGGTGAGGTGCTTTTCTTAATTCTTTTTTATAACATTTAATTGCTTTTATTTTTTTATTTAAATATTTTGTAATATCTTCGTACCAATTGGGAATAAAAAAGTTTTTTTTTGAATTTATGTTCCACTCTGATGATGATAAAATTTCAAAAAATAAAATTAATTTCACCTTATTTTTGACTTTAGGTCTACAGGCTGTAAGGACTGCCCTAGAGGTTCTTTGATGATCAATATTTAAATCACCATTATGATGAGTCAGAATCGTATCAGGATTATATTTTTGAATCTCTTGTTCAATCCTCTTGCTAATCTTTAATAAACTGATCGTATCAAACTGATTATCGGGAAAATTGTTAAAAGTAAAATTTTTAACTCCTAAAATTTTCATTGCCTTAATTGCACAATTTCTTCTATATAAATTTTTTTTTATATTTTCTTTTCTAAGCCTAGAACTTTCTCCATCAGATAAAAAAAGCACTTTAACCTCACATTTTTTATCTACTAGTTTTGCTATTGTACCACCACAACCCAAAACTTCATCGTCAGGATGAGAAACAACTATAAGAACTTTTTTCATATATAAGGATTATGGGATTGTGGATATTTTAAAAAATTTTTGACCTTTTCACCATTTTCAATTCTGCTAATTAATTTGAAGACATTATCCAGTTCATTTAAGTAAACTTGTAAATTTTTTTTATTGTGTAAAACTGAAATAAAAATCTTATTTGTTGCAAGTAAATTTTTTTTTAACATCTCTTGTGTAATTAAAGTTTTATAAGAGTTATGGTTTTGAGATTGAAAAATAAAATTAGGTATCGCATCTAAACCCATGATTTTAATATTTAATTTATGTAATCTTGCTAGTTTTTTCCATTGACTTTTTAACCAGGCACCTGTTTTAGAAATTTTTTCCCAACTTTTCATTTTCTCCATAACACTTAAACACTCAATAGCTGCAGCGGTCCCAATCCTTTCAGTCCACATTGTGCTACTTATAAAATTTGTTTTAGCATTTTCCATTATGGCTCTTTTTCCAATTACTGCAGTTATTGCATAACCGTTCCCTAAAGCTTTGCCAAACATTGCCATGTCTGGTTTTACTTTATAAAATTTATGAAGACCACCAAAAGTTTTTCTAAAACCAGAGGTACACTCATCAAATATAAGAATTATTTTTTTTTTATTTGCAATTTTTCTTACCTCCTGAAGGAAATTATTTTCTGGATCCTCCTCTCTTTTAACTTCCATTTTAATTATTCCAATATCATGTTTATTAACAATTTTTTTTAAACTTGAAATATTATTATATTCAAAAGTAAATATTGTATTTTTCAAATTTGGTGGAACACCTTTGGGGTCAAGATTTTTGATAAGATGGTTATTTAAATTTTTTTTTGATTTTAAATTTGCAGCTAAATACCAATCGTGCCATCCATGATAACCACAAACAGCTACTTTTTCATTTTTAGCAGAAGCTCTTGCAATTCTTATAGCTATAGCGTTCGCCTCACCACCTGAACGTGCAAATTTTACCATATCTGCCCAGCCATGAAGTTTTAACAATCTTTCCGCTAAGTTAATATCCTCAATAGAGTTAAGGGTTGACATATTTCCGTCTCTAATAATTTTTTTTACAGCATTATCAACTCTTTGATTTCCATATCCCAACAAATTAGTCCCTATACCCATAGAGCAAAAATCCTGATATACTTTTTTTTGACTCCAAATTTTAATTCCTTTTGCTTTGTTAAAATATGTTGGCCAACCAGATGGCAAAAAAAGTTCTGGTCTTTTAGAGATTAACATATTTCCCCCAGGAATTATCGATTGAGCCCTTTCCCAAAGTTTTTGATTTTCACTACTTGTACTACCGCTGTTCCTTGAATAATTTTTATTAATATTCATAATATTTTTGTTCCTCATAATAATTTTAATTATGTCATTAAAATGATAATTTTCTTTTTTTTTTATTTTTGCTAAAATTTTTCTAAGAACTATCAGATCCTCTGGATAATCAATTGTTAATCTTATATCTTTTAAATTTATTTTATTTGTTACGTTGTATTTCAAAAAATGTTTATTTCTTTTTATAAAAGGTGTCACATGTTCTTTTTCATACAAACTTTTAGAATTAAAAAAACTTTCCTCTAAGGCACTAAATTTAAAAATTTCAATATCAAAACCATCTGGAAATGTGGGTGGATTTCCATTTGACAAATAATCAACTTTTTTTTTTTGAAAAATTTTTATAAAATTATCAATCATTCCTGGATCCGTCAGAGGACAGTCTGCTGTTATTCTTATTATATTTTTAGGTTCAAATTTTTTTGCACACAAATAAAATCGTTCTAAAACGTTTGCCTCAGACCCTTCAAAAAAATCAAAATTATTTTTTTTTAAAATTTTTTTTAAGTTTTTATTTTTTTCATTTTTAGGGATAACTGTTACCACTTGATTAACTTTTTTACATTTATTCAATCTTTTAAGTAAAAATATAATTAGAGGAATATTAAAAATTTTTTGTAAAACTTTGTTAGGAAATCTTGTTGAGCTCTGTCTTGCTTGTAGAATAATTAAAAAATCCTTTTTATTTTTTACCATTTTGTGGGATCTATTAACTTTGAGTTTACTTCAAATAAATTTTTGCTCATTAAGAGGTTTTTTCTTTTTTTTATATCAAATATTTGTCTTAATTCTTTATCATTTTGTACTCCAACTAAGATTTCATCAATATATTTGTTATTATTAACAAAATTAAAACACAATGAAAGAGCACTTAATTTATTTTTTTTAAGAATTTTTTCAAATTTAAAAAAAATATTTTTCCATTTATAAAAAAATTTTGGTAGTTCATCTACTTTCTTTAACAATATCCCTTGTAAAAAAATTGACCTGGCTTGGATCCTGATTTTTTTACTTTTGATTAAATTTCTTAGTTTTTTATTCTCTATTCGTCTGTCAAAAATATTATAAGGGCATTGTATTAAATCTGGCTTAAAATTTGTAATAATTTTTTCTAAACTTCTAAAATTATAAATTGAATAACCGAAATAACTAAAGTGTTTTTTTTTCTTCAAAATCTTTAAAATTTTGTAAAAAACTTTTCCTTTTGACGATAAAAAAATATCAGAGTCTCTTACTAAAAGATTTCTAATTTTATTAATTGTAAGTCTTTTTTTAATTAATCTTATTTGTTTTTCTAAACTTAGGTATAAATTTTTTTCTGAGGAAAAATCTAATTTTTTTGGATCGATTTTTGTAGTTATTTGCCAATTATTGAAATTAAAACTTTTAATTTTGCTAAACGAATTTTTATAATCTATCGAAGTATCCAAATGTCTCAATTTTTTTTTGACTAGTGTTCTTAATATTTTGTGTGATTCCTTTTTAGATAGTTTTTTATTATTTTTTGTTATTCCATAATTTCCAGAAAATTGAGCAGTACCTAAAACTATTTTTTTCAACTTAAAAATTATTTAAAATATTAATTATTTTCTTAATATTCTTTTCATTAAGACCAACAAATATTGGTATACTAAACGCTGTGTAGCTATAATTTTCAGAAATTGGAAATTGACCTTTTTTAAATCCTATTTTTTTAAAAAATGGATTTAAGTGTAATGCTTTGTAATGCAAATTTATAAATATATCATTTTTTTTAAAAATTTTATATATTTTTGAGTATTGATCAATATTTACGTTTACTAGCTTTACAATAAATAAATGATAAGAAGACTTTGCAGTTTTAATATTTTCCTGAAAACAAAATTTTGAATTATTTATTTTTTTTAAATACTTTTTCGCAATTTCATTTCTTTGATTAATAAAAAAATCCAATTTTTTAAGTTGCGAATTTACTAGTGCGGCTGATATATCACTCATTCTAAAATTAAATCCTGTTTCTACTTGTTCATAATAATTAGGATAATATGGTTGGCTTTTAAATTTCTTTTTAATTGAATGAATGCCATTTTCTCTTAATAATTTAACTTTATCAGCTAATTTTTTATCATTAGTTGTTACCGCTCCACCCTCTCCAGAGGTAATTATCTTGACTGGATGAAAACTAAAAACAGTGATATTTGACCACTTACAATTTCCAATAGGGTTATTTTTATAATGTGCCCCTATAGCATGAGATGCATCTTCAATGATTTTAAATTTATATTTTTTTGAAAGTTGATAAATTTCATCAAGTTGATTAGGCATTCCAGCTAAATGTACTAAAATTAGTATTTTAGGTAGCTTTTTTTTTAGCTTAGATTTTTGTAATTTATTTTTTAATTCTTTAACTGAAATATTCCAAGTTTTTGGATCAATATCTACAAAATCAACTTTTGCTCCACACTCAATAGCGCAATTTGCTGATGCAGCGTAAGTATTTGGAACAGTCCAAACTATATCATTTTTTTTTAAATCTAAAGCTCTACAAGCTAAAAGAAGGGCGCTCGATCCGCTATTACATGCGATTACATATTTAACATTTAATTTTTTTCCCAAATTTTTTTCAAATTCAGGTACTTTTTTTCCTTTTGTTAAGTAATTAGACCTTAAGACTTTTGTCACTGCTTTTATATCGTCATCAAAGATTTTTTGTCTACTAAATGGGATCATAAATTTTATTTAGGTTATCACTTAAATTTGAAAATAATATTATTTTTTTTCATTAATTTTAGTCAATTCATCAAAAGTATTTATCAAAACATAAGCGGTCCATAAATTTGCAGGATGGGTATCTTTGTTTAGTAGTATTTGTTTAACTTCTTTTTTGAAAGGAAAAAAGGAAAAAAATTTTGTTTGTCTAATTGTATCCTCGATATGTAAAATATTTTTCTTTTCTTCATTGTGCCATAATGCACCACCCATACCTATTTTGGGAGCCTTTGATACTATGTCATCGATATTTTTTTTTACATATTTTCTTAAATAATATTTACCTAAATTCTTTTTAAATCTATATTCGCTAGGCATTGCTATAAAAAACTCTACTAAACTAAGCGCTTGAAATGGGAGCCTTACTTCAACTGAATATCTCATGAAACCTTTGTCTGCTCTGAGATTAAACATGTCAGGTAGAGTTTTAGTAGCATATATGAGGGCTCTTTTTTGAGAACTATCTAATTTTTTAAAAATATCTTTGTAATCATCTTCAATAACTCCGTAATCATACTTTTTTTTTTGATCTAATTTTTCTATTATAGTGTTTAAAAATTTATTTGGACTTACCATGTGATTAACTCTTGTATAAAAAGGATCATAACTAAATTCAAACTCAACATTTTTTTTTAATTTTAAAAATTTTATTAAAAATTTTTTTATAATATTTACTTTTAAAAATGGAATCAGATATTTTCTTTTTAAAAAAATATTATCAATTTTTTGTGAGTCTATATCTGCTTGGTATCCTCCAAGTAGCTCGTCTGGTCCTTCGGCAAACATAATAACTTTCCCTTTTTTTTGATTTATATATTTTGACACCATAGAATAATTAACTACTCCAAAATCTAAACAGCCATCAAAGCAATTTTTTGATGCATCTTTTAATTCCATTTCTGTATAACTATCATTTATTCTAACAATCTCATGCCTAGTTTTAATTTTACTGGAAAGGTGTTTACTCAATGAAACTTCGGTCATTCTATCACGTTGTTCATCTTTTAAATTTTCTTGTTCTTTGTTACTAACTGCAAAAAAAGTTTTCAAATTTTCAATTTTTTTCTTAATTATATTAACAAGAATTGTACTATCGATTCCTCCACTTAAAGGTGTGCAAAAAATTGTTTCCTCTGGTATTCTCATGTTTACTTCATTAATTAAAATTTTTTCAAACTCCTTATCTACTTGTTCTATAGATGGTTTTTTTTGAAAAAAATTAAACCATTTTTCAGGCTTTAATTTTTGAAATTTCTTAAGATTTATCTCATTATTCTCTACGATTAAATTTGTTCCTGGTTTTAATCTTAAAAGGTTTTTAACAAGTGTTTTGGATGGAGCACACGAATTAAACTTCCAACTTGTAACAATTGAGTCAAAATCTAATTCATGCTTTTTTGGAGATGCAACAACAATTGGTTTTGGTTCTGAGCAAAAAATTAATTCATTACCCTCAATTAAGTAGAATAGGTGTCTTTCGCCAAGCAAATCTCTGCTTAAAAGAAGTTTATGTTTGTCTTCATTATAATATGCAAATGACCACATACCATTCAACTGATCTAAATTTTCATTTTCATATTTTTTTAAAAATTCAAACAAAACTTCTGTGTCTGTCTCTGTTTGAAATTCAATAGACTGATTATAAAGTAAATCTCTAATTTTTTTATAATTGTAGACTTCACCATTAAAACTGAGGTAATTCTTGTTGTCTTTTGTAAAAGGTAACTTTAAATTTTCTTTTGGAGAAACAATTGAAAGTCTGTTGTTGCTAAAACCAAAATTTTTTTTTGGTGAACAGTAAATACCAAATTGATCTGGACCTCTATGATGTAAGCTTTTAGTCATTAATTCAATTCTTTCTTCCAAAGAATTAATTTCGCTACCATCAAGACTGATTATTCCGCTAATACCACACATCAGAATTGTTTATAATATAGATCTAAAGTTGTGTACATTTATCTTAAATAAAAAAAAAGCCGATACTATTAATTGATATCGGCTTTCTTAAATTCTTAATATCAATGACAATAATTATATTTTCATTTAAAAATTTTTTTCAGTGCATAAATCAAGCCAATTGAGCTATTAGTACTGGTCAGCTGCACGCATTACTACGCTTCCACATCCAGCCTATCAACGTGGTGGTCTACCACGGCTCTATAGGAAGAACTAGTTTTGAGGTGAGTTTCCCGCTTAGATGCTTTCAGCAGTTATCTCGTCCATACTTAGCTACCCGGCACTGCAGCTGGCGCTACAACCGGTCCACCAGTGGTATGTTCAACCCGGTCCTCTCGTACTAGGGTCAACTCCTCTCAATTCTTCTACACGCATAGCAGATAGGGACCGAACTGTCTCACGACGTTCTGAACCCAGCTCACGTACCACTTTAATTGGCGAACAGCCAAACCCTTGGGACCTGCTCCAGCCCCAGGATGTGATGAGCCGACATCGAGGTGCCAAACACTGCCGTCGATATGAGCTCTTGGGCAGTATCAGCCTGTTATCCCCGGCGTACCTTTTATCCGTTGAGCGATGGCCCTTCCACTCAGAACCACCGGATCACTATGACCGACTTTCGTCTCTGCTCGACTTGTCAGTCTCACAGTCAGGCAAGCTTATGCCATTGCACTCTACGAACGATTTCTGACCGTTCTGAGCTTACCTTCGCACGCCTCCGTTACTATTTGGGAGGCGACCGCCCCAGTCAAACTACCCACCATACAATGTCTTGATGCCGGATAACGGCTATCAGTTAGATATCAAGAAAAACAAAAGAGGTATTTCACTGGTGACTCCACAAAAACTGACGCTTTTGCTTCAATGTCTCCCTCCTATGCTAAATATGTTTTTCCTAATACCAATGTAAAGTTGCAGTAAAGGTGCACGGGGTCTTTCCGTCTAACTACGCGAACTCCGCATCTTCACGGAGAATTCAATTTCACTGAGTTGATGTTGGAGACAGCGGAGAAATCGTTACGCCATTCATGCAGGTCGGAACTTACCCGACAAGGAATTTCGCTACCTTAGGACCGTTATAGTTACGGCCGCCGTTTACTGGGGCTTCAGAAATGAGCTTGCACCCATCGCATTAACCTTCCAGCACCGGGCAGGCGTCAGACCCTATACATCCACTTACGTGTTAGCAGAGCCCTGTGTTTTTGATAAACAGTCGCTTCTCCCTGGCTTGTGCCACCTTTCTATAGTTGCCTACAAAAAGGTCTTCCTTATTCCGAAGTTACGGAAGCATTTTGCCGAGTTCCTTCAACATCATTCTCTCAAGCGCCTAAATATACTCTATTAATCCACCTGTGTCGGTTTAGGGTACGGTCTAATGATGGAGCTATTTCTTGGAACCTTTTCACGGCAAGTTCAATCCATTAAGAACTCACAATTTACAAGATCCGTCACTACCATCTGGTTAAGGAATATTAACCTTATTTCCATCGACTACGGCTTTCGCCCTCGCCTTAGGTGCCGACTAACTCTGCGCGGATTAACCTTGCGCAGAAACCCTTGGATTTTCGGCGAAGAAGTTTTTCACTTCTTTTATCGTTACTTATGTCAGCATTCGCACTTCTGATACCTCCAGGATCCTTCACAGGTATCCCTTCACAGGCTTACAGAACGTTCCGCTACCAGTTACAATTTTCGAAAAAATTATAAATCCACAGATTCGGTATATGATTTTAGCCCCGTTACATCTTCGGCGCAGAAACTCTATTAGACCGGTGAGCTGTTACGCTATCTTTAAAGGATGGCTGCTTCTAAGCCAACCTCCCGGCTGTTAAGGAATTTCCACATCCTTTCACACTTAATCATAATTTTGGGACCTTATCTGGTGGTCTGGGCTCTTTCCCTCTCGACCATGGACCTTAGCACCCACAGTCTGTCTGCTGAGGAACAATGTTTAGCATTCGGAGTTTTATTAGGTTTGGTAAGAATCTCTTCCCCCTAGCCCATTTAGTGCTCTACCTCTAAACATCTATTTACTCAACGCACTACCTAAATAGTTTTCGCGGAAAACCAGCTATCTACGAATTTGGTTGGCCTTTCACCCCTTACCACAAGTCATCCAAAGACTTTTCAACGTCAACTGGTTCGGTCCTCCGGCAAGTGTTACCTTGCTTTCAACCTGCTCATGGTAAGCTCATTCGTTTTCGGGTCTAATTCATTTAACTATTCGCCCTATTAAGACTCGCTTTCGCTACGCCTACACCTAGATGGCTTAAGCTTGCTAAATAAATTAAGTCACTGACCCATTATACAAAAGGTACGCCGTCACTCTAAAAAGAGCTTCGACTGATTGTAGGCATGCAGTTTCAGGTTCTATTTCACTCCCCTAATAGGGGTTCTTTTCACCTTTCCCTCACGGTACTAGTTCACTATCGGTCACTGAAGAGTATTTAGGCTTAGAGGGTGGTCCCCCTACATTCGAGCAAGATTTCACGTGTCCCGCTTTACTCATGAATTTTAACAAACATTACTTTTACGGGACTATCACCCTCTATGGTTAGCTTTTCCAAACTATTCAAATTTTTTTATTATAATTACTGGCCTAATCCGGTTTCGCTCGCCACTACTAACGGAATCTCAATTGATTTCTTTTCCTCTGGTTACTTAGATGTTTCAGTTCTCCAGGTTGTCTCTTTAAACTTATGTATTCAGTTTAAAGTACCACATAAAGTGGTGGGTTTCCCCATTCGGAAATTTTCGGATCAAAACTTACATACAGCTCCCCGAAACTTATCGCAGTATATCACGTCCTTCTTCGGCTTTCAGTGCCAAGGCATCCGCCACACGCCCTTAAACGCTTGATTTATGCACAGAAAAAAATTCTGTGTTGAATCAAATTTTTATTTTGAACATTAGTTAATAACTTTACTAATGTTCGGATATAGATATTGATATTAATTATTTTTATTTACAATTTTTATAACTAAGTGTTTGGTGGAGGATAGCGGGATCGAACCGCTGACCTCCTGAATGCAAATCAGGCGCTCTCCCAGCTGAGCTAATCCCCCTTAATCTTATTTGGTGGGCCGAGAAAGACTCGAACTTTCGACCCCACCCTTATCAAGGGTGTGCTCTAACCAACTGAGCTACCGGCCCCCATGCAAGAGAAACACTAATTAAGAAGAGAAATGAGGACGGTCAACATTAGCCTATGTATATTATTTAGAATAAAATTTTACTTTTATTCATCCTTAGAAAGGAGGTAATCCAGCCGCAGGTTCCCCTACGGCTACCTTGTTACGACTTCACCCCAGTCGCTGACTATACCGTGGTCAAGGGTTTTATGCCTTGCCTTAAGGTAGAACCAACTCCCATGGTGTGACGGGCGGTGTGTACAAGACCCGGGAACGCATTCACCGTGGCACGCTGATCCACGATTACTAGTAATTCCAGCTTCATGCACTCGAGTTGCAGAGTGCAATCCGAACTGAGGTATCTTTTAAGGATTTGCTTAACATCGCTGTTTCGCTTCCTGTTGTAAATACCATTGTAGCACGTGTGTAGCCCAACACGTAAGGGCCATGAGGACTTGACGTCATCCCCACCTTCCTCCAGCTTATCACTGGCAGTTCTTTCAGAGTGCCCAACTTAATGATGGCAACTAAAAGTGAGGGTTGCGCTCGTTGCGGGACTTAACCCAACATCTCACGACACGAGCTGACGACAGCCATGCAGCACCTGTGTTTCGTCCGGCCGAACCGAAAACTTTAATCTCTTAAAGTCGCGACGAACATGTCAAGTGTTGGTAAGGTTCTGCGCGTATCTTCGAATTAAACCACATGCTCCACTACTTGTGCGGGTCCCCGTCAATTCATTTGAGTTTTAACCTTGCGGTCGTACTCCCCAGGCGGTGTGTTTATCGCTTTCGCTGCGACACTGAAAATAAATTTCCAACGTCTAACACACATCGTTTACGGCATGGACTACGAGGGTATCTAATCCTCTTCGCTACCCATGCTTTCGTTCCTCAGTGTCAGTAATGATCCAGAAAGCTGCCTTCGCAATCGGTATTCTTTCTAATATCTACGAATTTCACCTCTACACTAGAAATTCTGCTTTCCTCTATCAAACTCTAGCTGAAAAGTTTTGATGGCAGTTCCAGAGTTAAGCTCTGGGATTTCACCACCAACTTTTTCAACCACCTACGAACTCTTTAAGCCCAGTAATTCCGAACTACGCTAGGTCCCTTCGTATTACCGCGGCTGCTGGCACGAAGTTAGCCGGACCTTCTTATTCGGGTACAGTCATTTTCTTCCCCGACGAAAGAGCTTTACAACCCAAAGGCCTTCTTCACTCACGCGGCATCGCTGCATCAGAGTTTCCTCCATTGTGCAAGATTCCCCACTGCTGCCTCCCGTAGGAGTTTGGGCCGTGTCTCAGTCCCAATGTGGCTGATCATCCTCTCAAATCAGCTATTGATCAAAGTCTTGGTAGGCCATTACCCTACCAACAAACTAATCAAGTGCGGGCTCATCCAATGGTGCATAAAGCTTTCTCCGTAAAGACTTATCCGGTATTAGCACAAGTTTCCTCGTGTTATTCCAGGCCAAAGGGCAGATACCCACATGTTACTCACCCGTCTGCCACTAAGTATTGCTACTTCGTTCGACTTGCATGTGTTAGGCGTGCCGCCAGCGTACGTTCTGAGCCATGATCAAACTCTCAAGTTTAAAAACGGCGCACACTAGCTTCTATATAAATTCTAAGAATAAAATTTATATAAAGTTGAAGTGTGTACGACAAATTTTGGTAACCTTAACCGTCCACACTTCTCTTCTTAAATTTTTACATATTTAAATAACTAATCGAGCAAAAAAAGGCTCAATAATCCTCACTTATTTTATTACTTAATAATAATTATAATGAGAAGATTGATGCTTATAGGCTAAAATTATAGGAAATCAAGCTTTTAACTTCAAAAAAAACCATAAAAACCCCTTATTTAAAGGGTTTTTTTTGATTTTTCTAAAATCCTAAACTAATAATGATATCGCCAAAATATTTAAATGCTAAAAAAAATTAAAACAAAAATTAAAAAAAATTTAGAAATTTTTGCCCTAGGATTGCTCATCCTAATAACTATAGTTTTTACTTCTTACTATAATTTTAATAAAGAAAAAATATTTAAAAATTATTCAAATTTATTGAATAATGTTTATTTCAAAAAATCCTTTGAGCAATTATTAAATAATTTAGAGCCAAGATTTAAAAAAATTGAGCATAAAATTAATGATGGAGAGACTTTTGACAAAATACTAGAAGAATATTCAGTAGATAAATTTGAGATAACACAAATTAAGAAAGAATTAAGTAAAAAAATTAATCTAAATAAATTAAATGTAAATCAAAAATTTCAATTTACAATCGATCAAACGAACAATTTGATTAAAGAATTTATTTTTAGAGTCTCAAATACTGAAAAAATTTACTTATCTAGGAAAAAAGAAAGCGATCAATTTGAACAAAAGATTGTTGTTACTAAACTAAATAAAAATATTTTATATAATGAAAGTATCATTTTAGAAAGTCTTTATAAATCCGCTTCAGGCCAGAAAATTCCTCCAAATATTATCATAGAGTTTGCAAGAATTTATGGTTTTCAGGTAGACTTTCAAAGAGATATTAGAAAAAAAGATAGTTTTCAAATTATGTATGAAGTTTTTTTAGATGATAAACAAAATATTATTGAAACAGGTAATATTTTATATGCAAATTTAAAACTTAGTGGCGAAGATAATTCGTTATATTATTTTGACTCAAAAAAAAATGAGGGGCATTACAACAAAAGTGGTAAAAGTGTGCAAAAGGCTTTGATGAAAACTCCGATTAATGGTGCTAGACTTTCATCATCTTTTGGTATGAGGAAACATCCTATTGATGGATTTAATAAAATGCATAGAGGAACTGACTTTGCTGCACCAATGGGGACCCCTATCATGGCATCAGGCAATGGTGTAATTAAAAAAGCAGGTTGGTGTGGTGGAGGTGGCAATTGTGTGGTAATAAAACATAATTCTACTTACCAAACTGTTTATGCTCATATGTCAAAATTTGCTAAAGGTATAAGAAAAGGAAGTAGAGTTAAACAAGGGCAAACCATAGGATATGTTGGGTCTACTGGAAAGTCAACTGGACCTCATCTACATTACGAAGTAATCGTCAACGGGAAAAGAATAAATTCTCAGACTTTGAAACTTCCATCAGGTAAGATTTTAAAAGGTAATGAAAGAAAGATTTTTGAGACAAAAAGAATTAAATTGGATGTATTAAAGTCTGAAAAAATAATTGGTTTGAATTAATTAATTTCCGAATGTTTATCTTCAGCACCATCTTTTTCATTTGATATAGAGTTTTCTTTTTTTTCTTTATTTTCATTTGTATCGGTGGTTTCGTCTAAATCCTTATTTCTAAAACTCATTTTCCTTTGAATTCCTTTCTCATTTAATATTCTCGTAAAATGATCTGCGTGTTGAAAGTAATTTTCTGATAAAATTTTATCCCCAGTTGATAAGGCTTCTCTTGCTAAGTTATTATATTTCTCAATTAATTTGGGCGCATTGTGATTATTTCTCCCTGGAGATTTTCTTTGAAAATTTTCGGAAGTTGAAAAACTATTATTAAATTTATTTCTGTCACCATTAGACTTAAAATTTCTCTCATTTCTTCGAAAATTACCTCTTCGTCCATTGTTGTTTCTAAATGTAACCATTTTATTAAGTTTTAATACTTACTATGCAGCGATCATTATTTGATAAATCTTTAACAGTTTTTTTTATATAAAATCCTTTATCACGTAATATTTTTTTTACTTTATCTTTTTGATCAAAACCTATTTCTATTATGAAATGACCATTTCTTTTTATCAGCTCAGATGATTTGTTTATAACTTTCCTGATTTCTGATAAACCATCTAATCCGCCGTCTAATGCATGTTTAGGCTCAAAACCAATATCCTTTTCCAAACATGACAAATTACTTTTCTTTATGTAAGGAGGATTAGATACAATTAAATCATATTTGCCTGTGTTGAAATTGTCAATATTTGATTTAAATAATCTTAATCTATTATTTATTCTCAATTTGTGACCATTAACCTTGCTTATTTGCAATGCTTTATTGCTTATATCAATGCCAGTTCCAATAAAATTTTTCTTTTCTTTCAAAATTGACATTAAAATGCAACCAGACCCTATTCCAATATCTAATATTTGTAGCCTGTTTTTATTTTTTACTAATTTAAATGCTTGTTCAATCAAAATTTCTGTATCCGGTCTTGGAATTAATACATCATTGTTTACGATAAATTCATATTTCCAAAAATCTTTTCTTTTAATTATTTGGGCTATTGGCTTACTCTTAGCTCTTTCTTGAATTAAATTTTCAAAGTAGTCAAGATCGCTTTTTTTAATTTCTTTATATAAGTTTAAAATAATAAATTTTTTATTCTTTTTAATTGCTTGAGACATTAAAATTTCACTATCTAATTTTGCTGATATAATATTATTATCTATTAAAATTGATTGTCCTTTTTTTAATGCACTTTGTATATCCATATTTTAAAGTTTGCTCAAACTTTCCTCTTGTGCTTTTAAAGATAAAGACTCAATTATTTCATCAAATGCTTCTCCCTCCAAGAATTCTTCTAACTTATGTAATGTTAGATTGATTCTATGATCAGTGATTCTTCCTTGTGGAAAATTATAAGTTCTAATTCTTTCAGATCTATCTCCAGTGCCAATCTTACTTTTCCTATCAGCTGATCTTTCTTGATCTATTCTGGTTCTCTCTAGCTCATACAATCTTGATCGTAATATTTTCATTCCCTTTGCCTTATTTTTATGTTGAGATTTTTCATCTTGCTGTGAAACACTCAAGCCAGATGGTATATGAGTTATTCTTACTGCACTATCAGTTGTATTTACAGATTGACCACCAGGACCACCGGCTCTGAAAACATCAATTCTTAAATCTGTCTCATTTATTTTTAGATCAACCTCTTCTGCTTCGGGTAATACAGCAACAGTTGCAGCTGAAGTGTGTACTCTACCTTGAGTTTCTGTATCTGGGACTCTTTGAACTCTATGTACACCGCTTTCATATTTTAAAGTTGAATAAATATTGTTACCCTTAATAGATGCTATAACTTCTTTTAATCCGCCTGCATCACTTCTCGAAATAGATATTAGTTCCAATGACCATTTCTTTCTATTACAAATTTTTTCATACATTTTGAATAGATCACCTGCAAATAAACTTGCTTCTAGACCACCAGTTCCAGCTCTTATCTCTATAATAGCATTTTTTTTATCAGCCTCATCTTTTGGTAATAAAAATAATTTTAATTTCTTTTCATTTTTCTCAAATTGTGAGTTAAGGTCACTTAATTCAGTATGAGCCATCTTCATTAACTCCTCATCAGAATTTTTATCATTTAGAATTTTTTCTAGTTCAATTTTATCATTTTTATATGAAGCATATTTCTTTGCGCTATAAACAATTTCATTTAAATCTGAATATTCTTTTGATTTTTCTGCAAACAATTTCTTGTCTACATTTCCTGATGCCAAATCTTTTTCTAGAGAAGAATGTCGAGTGATTAATTCTTCTATAGTTTTTTCTGGTATCATTTTGATTTATTCTCTAATTCGGAAGCTTTCTTTTCAACCTCATGAATCACTCTTGTTATCATTTCATCTGTCATAACTTTTTCACTTTGAACACCTGAGAGGTAAAGCATATTACTTCCTTTTTGCCCACCTGTAATTCCTACGTCTGTCATCGCAGCCTCACCAGGACCATTAACAACACATCCAATAATTGAGAGAGTGATTGGTGTTTTGATATGTGATAATTTTTCCTCTAAAACTCTCACAGTTTCAATTACTTGAAAACCTTGTCTCGCACATGACGGACAGGAAATGATTTTCACTCCTCTATTTCTAAGATTCAATGATTTTAGTATCTCATTTCCAATTGCCACTTCTTTTACTGGATCATCAGAAAGAGACACTCTAATTGTATCTCCAATTCCCTCTTTAAGGAGAATTCCTAAGCCAATCGAGGATTTGATACTCCCTGATATAAAACTACCAGCTTCTGTGATTCCCAAGTGAAGTGGATAATCTATTTTCTTTGAAAGTTGACGATAGGCCTCTACGGATAAAAAGACGTCAGAAGATTTTACGCTAACTTTTAAATTTGAAAAATCCATATCCTCTAAAATTTCAATATTTCTTATTGCGCTTTCTACCAGTGCCTCCGGACAAGGTTCTTTAAATCTTTCTAATATATCTTTCTCTAATGAACCAGCATTAACGCCTACTCTGATTGAACAATTATTATCTCTAGCAGATTTAATTACCTCAACAATTTTTTTTTTATCTCCAATATTTCCAGGATTTATTCTCAAACAACTCGCTCCATTTTCTGCAGCTTCAATTGCTCTCTTGTAATGGAAATGTATATCTGCAACTATTGGAATATTAACGTGTTTTGTAATTTCTTTAAGTGCTTTAGATGATGACTCATCAGGACAAGAAACTCTAACAATGTCAGCTCCTTCAGATTGTATATCTTGAATTTGTTTAATTGTACTCTTGATGTCTGATGTTAAGGTATTGGTCATTGATTGTACAGTTATAGGATTTTCGCCTCCAACTTTAACATCACCTACATTTATAGTTTTTGTCTTTCGTCTTTTAATATCTCTAAAAGGTCTGATGCTCATTTTTTTATTCTTGTAATTTAAATTCTTTGTGCAATGTAACTAGAGCTTTTTTAGCATCTTTTTTATTAATCAAAACAGATATTTTAATTTCAGATGTTGATATAACTTGGATGTTAATTTTTTTATTTGCTAAGGCTTGAAACATTCTAAAAGTAACACCAGGAGTTGTTATCATTCCAACACCAATTATTGATATTTTAGAAACCCCTTTTTGGTATAACACTTTTTTAAATTTTATACTTTTGTTTTCTTGAATTATCTTTTTTGTTTTGTTGAGATCTTCAGCTTTAATCGTAAAAGTTAAATCAGTTTCTTTTCCATTTGGTGAAATATTTTGTACAACCATATCAACGTTTATAGAATTGATTGATAGTGGTTTAAAAATTGATGCTGCCACACCTGGTCTATCTTTTACACCAACTAAAGTAACTTTTGCATCATTATGTGTTGAGGAAATTCCTGTAATAATTCTATTATTATTTAAATTTGTTCTTTTTGTAATTAATGTTCCAGGTTTTTTTATAAATGAAGATTTTACTTCAATATTAATTCTATTTAATCTTGCATCTTGAATTGAAACAGGCTGCATAACTTTAGCACCTAAAGATGCCATTTCTAACATTTCCTCATAAGAAATTGCTTTAATTTTTTTTGCTTTTTTTAATTTATTTGGATCTGTGGTGTATACACCTTCTACATCTGTATAAATAATACAACTTTGTGCTTTAAAGGATTTTGCAATCATAATTGCACTTGCATCTGAGCCTCCTCTACCTATCGTGGTTACTCTCTCATTCATATTTACCCCTTGAAAGCCGGTAATAATAGGAATCCCTCCTTCTTTAAGAAATCTTAATAATTTATTCTTATTCACTTGTTGAATTCTTGAGTTTGTGTGAGGACCGTTAGTGAAAATCGGTATTTGCCAACCTAGCCAAGATCTTGATTTGAAACCTTTGTGGTTTAATCTTCCAGCTATTAAGGAGCATGCGACCTGTTCACCTGATGATACTAAAACATCATATTCGGAATCTATGAAATTGTTGCTAATCTGTTTTGATTTTTTAATCAAATCATTTGTCACACCACTCATAGCTGAAGAAACAACTATTACTTTATTTTTTTTCTTTTTATGTTCAATGATAATATCAGTAACTTTTTTAATTTTTTCAATTGTACCAACTGATGTTCCACCAAATTTTAATACTACAATTTTCATGATAAATATTTTTAATTAAAATTTATTGATTAAATACATCTTCAATATATTGTTAATCTTGTAATGAAAACTAGCACAATAAATAAAAAAGAAATAGAGAAATTTTCTAGAATTGCAGAAGAATGGTGGGATCCTACAGGTAAATTTAAACCATTACATAAATTTAATCCTATTAGAATTTCATATATAAAGGAAAAAATAATTGATAGTTTTCAACTTAAAAATTCAGATAAGCCATTACAAAAAATTAGATTACTAGATATTGGGTGTGGTGGTGGTTTACTATCGGAACCTATGAGCAGATTAGGAGCAGAAGTAACTGGCATAGATGCGTCAGAAAAAAATATACAAGTTGCAAAACTTCATGCAAAAAAGAATAATTTAAAAATTAATTATCTGACTGCCTCACCAGAAAATTTAAAAATAGATAGAAAATTTGATGTAATTTTGAATATGGAAATTATTGAACATGTTGAAGACGTTGATATTTTTTTAAAATCATGTTCATCACTATTAAAAAAAGAAGGTATAATGTTTGTTGCAACAATAAACAAAACCTTAAAATCTTATCTATTTGCAATAATAGGTGCGGAATATATTTTAAGATGGTTACCGATTGGGACACACGAATGGGATAAATTTATAGATCCAAATGATTTAATTAAAATTTCTAAAAAATATAATCTTGAATTACAAAATCTAGACGGAATGAAGTTTAATGTTATTACCGACAAATGGTCGATAAGCTCAGATAAATCAATTAATTATATTGGAAAATTTAACAAAGTTTAATTACTCTTATCTTCAATCCATGGTATCATTTCAGCTTCAACTCCTTCTTCCTTAAGTTCTTGAATTTCATTTTTTGTAGCTGAGCCATAAATACCTTTTTTCTTATTTTTTTTGTTATAGTGTAATGATCTTGCTTCGTAAGCAAAATTTTCACCCACATAATCAAAATTACTTTTGATAAATTTTTGATACTCTTTAATCTTGTTTTTTATCTCATTTAATTTAGTGTTTTTTTTTTCAAGATTATCGATGCTATTTCTATTTATTAATTGAGGAGCCATTAAAGTTTTTTCAACTTTTTGAGAATTACATTTATGGCAATTTAAAAAATTTTTACTTTTTAGTTTTTCATACTCTTTAGATGAAGCAAACCAGCTATCAAATGAGAAATCACAATTTTTGCAAATCAACTTATATTTGATCATTATATTTATTTAGTAATAGTTCTATAAATTTCAATAGAACAAATCTAACTTCGATAATCACCATTAATCTCAATGTATTTTTTTGTCAAATCCATCGTGTAAACTTTGAAACTTTTGGAACCACAAGAGATATCAACATTAATATCAATGCTATCACTTTTCATATATTCAGATACTTCATCCTCATTATAATTAGAATTCAGCTTTCCGTTAGAAACAACACTTATCTCACCAAATTTAATAGACAATTTTTCATGTTTTATTTGTACACCTGCTTTTCCTATTGCCATTACCACTCTTCCCCAATTGGCATCTTCGCCTGAGATAGCTGTTTTTACTAAAGGTGAATTTGCAATTGAGAAAGCTATTTTTTTTGCATCATCTTCGTTTTTGCACCCCTGAATATTAACAGTTATAAATTTTGAAGCACCTTCACCATCAGCTACAACTCTTTTAGCTAAATTTAATAAAACCTTATTTAAAGCAAAATCAAAGTTTTTAATTTTTTCATCATTAGCATTTTTAATTTTAGGATGTTTTGATTTACCCGTTGAAAAAATTGAAACCATGTCATTAGTGCTAGTATCACTATCACAGCTGATAGCATTAAAAGTATTAGAAATATTTTTCTTTAAAAGTTTTTTAAGCACATCATTTGGAAGATCTGCATCAGTAAAAATATATGCTAAGGTTGTAGCCATATCAGGTTGTATCATGCCTGAGCCTTTAGCAACTCCAAATATCTTTATATCACTTCCACCAATTGAACATTCCTCCATTGCCATTTTAGGCTGAGTGTCAGTAGTCATTATCCCTAATGCAGACTTCATCCAGATATACTTATTTTGTGTATATTTTATTTTCTCAATTAGTTCAGGAATTTTGTTGATTATTTTTTCCTCTGGAAAAATCTCACCAATAGTTCCTGTACATCCAAAAATTATTTCCTTTGAATTAATTTTTTTTGGTTGATCTTCATCCTCTTTCTGTTTTTGTATTAATTTTTGAGAGATAATTTCTGCAATTTTTTCAAGGCTTTTATAACCTTGTTTTCCAGTGAAACAATTAGCATTTCTTGTGTTCACTAGTAATGAAAAAATTTTTTTTGATTTTTGATTTAAATTCCATTTTATATTTTCGGAAATTATTTTAGATTGGGTATAAACAGACGCATAGTTAGCTCCATCTCTAAAATAAAACATGACCAAATCATCTCGAGAACTATTATACAAGTCAGCACTAATCGTAGAAATCGCTACACCATCAATATGATCAAGATCTTGAAATTCGTTTAATCTCTTGCTTTTTGATTTAGATGAAAGAAAATTTGTTAAATTAATACCCATTCTATTTAAAATAATTATTTAATGATTATATAAATGGTTATATGTAAATAATAAATCAAAAACTGATGCTAAATCCACTTAACTTTTTCTCAAAACTAATTAAATCCAATAATCAAAGAGAACTTGATAGAATTACTAAAATTGTAAACAAAATTAATTTATTAGAAGAAGAAATCAAAGATTTAAAAAATGAGGACTTTCCAAAAAAAACTATCGAATTTAAAGAAAAAATTAAAAAAGGAGAAAAAATTGAGCAGATATTGCCTGAAGCTTTTGCATTAGTCAGGGAGGCCTCAAGAAGAAAAAGAGGAGAAAGACATTTCGATGTACAGTTAGTGGGCGGAATAGTCCTACAAGAGTCTAAAATTGCTGAAATGAAAACTGGTGAAGGAAAAACGCTTACTATTACTCTTGCTGCATATCTTAATGCACTTCATGAAAAAGGGGTTCATATCGTAACTGTAAATGATTACCTCGCTAAAAGAGATTCTCAAGAAATGGGTGAGATTTATAACTTTTTAGGATTAACATCTGGTTACATAAACAATGATCAAGACGACTCTCAAAGAAAGCAAAATTATAATTGTGACATTACTTATGCAACTAATAGTGAATTAGGTTTCGATTATTTACGAGATAATATGAAATTTTCAAAAGATGAAATGGTACAAAGGGAACACTTTTTTGCTATAGTTGATGAAATAGACTCCTGTTTAATTGATGAGGCTAGAACACCACTGATTATTTCTGGAGCAACAGAGGATAGAACAACCCAATATTTGGCTATAGATAAATTAATCAGATTTTTAAAAGAAAAAGACTACGAGGTTGATGAAAAGGACAAAAATGTACTTTTAACCAATGATGGAATAAACAATATTGAAAAAATTTTTTCAAATGCAGGAATTTTAAAAAATAATAACTTTTATGATCCTGAAAACTTGAGTTTGGTTCACCATGTAAATCAAGCTTTACGAGCAAATCATTTATTTCAAAAAGGTAAAGATTACATCATTCAAGATGATGAGTTGAAAATTATAGATGAATTAACCGGTAGAATTCTTGAAGGAAGAAGATTTGGTGATGGGCTTCATCAAGCCTTAGAAGCAAAAGAAAGAATTCCCATAAAAGTTGAAAATCAAACTTTAGCCTCTATTACTTATCAAAATTATTTTAAATTATATGATAAAATTTCTGGTTGTACTGGCACGGCAGTAACAGAATCTCAAGAATTTTACGAAATATATAATCTTCCAGTAATTGTCATTCCAACTAATAAAAAAATGATAAGAAATGATTTTAATGACCAAATATTTAGAACAGAAACTGAAAAAAATGATGCTATCATTAGAAGGATAAAAGAGTGTCATCAAAAAGGTCAACCTTTATTGGTGTTTACCTCTAGTATTAATAAATCTGAAATATATTCTAATCTATTAAACAAAGAGAATATTAAACATGAAGTACTTAATGCAAAAAATCATGAAAATGAAGCTGAAATAATCGCAAACGCTGGCAAAGAAAATTCTGTAATTATAACTACCAGTATTTCTGGAAGAGGAGTAGACATTCAGCTTGGTGGAAAGAAAGGCTCAATTCCAGATGAAGAATTAAAGTTAAATAAAGAAAAAATTAAATCACTTGGTGGATTATTTGTAATTGGAACTGAGAGAATGGAGTCTCGAAGAGTTGACAATCAAGCAAGAGGTAGATCGGGACGTCAAGGTGATGAAGGAAATTCAATCTTTTATGTAAGTCTTGAGGATGATTTGATGAGAATTTTTGGATCGGACTCAATGAATAATATATTACAAAAACTTGGTCTTAAAGATGGAGAAAGTATTGATCATCCTTGGATAAATAAAGCTTTAGAGAGAGCTCAGCAAAAAGTAGAGGCTCGAAATTTTGATATAAGAAAAACATTAATTAAATTCGATAACGTTTTAAATGACCAAAGAAACGTAATCTTTAGTCAAAGAGAAGATGCCATGAATAGTGAAACAATTTTTGATTATTCTAATAGTTTTTTAAACGAAATAATTGATGACCTTATTAGACTTAAAATTAAGAAAAAGTCCAATCCTAGAAGCACTGATTTTGAAAATAAACTTAAATCAATTTTAGGAAAGAATTTTATATATTCATACCTAGAAGAACTTACAAATTGTGGTGATAAAGAGTTAAGGGAATCATTAAACAAGAAATTTCAAGATTCCAGGGAGGAAAGAATAAAATTGTTAGGTAAAGATCAATCACAAGATATAGAAAAAAGAATTTTTTTGCAAACTATTGATATAAATTGGAAATCCCACATCCAGTATTTAGAACAACTTAGACAAGTTATCGGGTTAAGATCTTACGGTCAAAGAGATCCTTTAGTGGAATATAAAAAAGAAGCATTTCACTTGTTTGAAAGTTTGCTAAATAGATTAAAACTAGATTTTACATCAATATTAATGAATCTAACTTTAGTTCAATCACAAACTAAAAACGTGGATAATGATGAAAAAAAAGAGAATTATAAAAAAACATTTGATAAAAAAATAAGTAGAAACGAACCTTGCCCGTGTGGCTCTGGTAAGAAATATAAGCGATGCTGTGGAGCTTTATAAAAAGTATAGAATTAATCCTATAACAAAAATTGTAAGTCCAACACCTGCAACAAATATTTTTTTGGATTTTAAAAAGTAACTTAAATTACTTTTTTCTAAATTTAGTAAACTTAATTCCTGTAAATTACTCATAAATCCTTTACTTCTACCTATTTTTAAAAATTTATTTTTTCTACCATCAAATATTTCTTCTGGAGACATTTGTTTAAAACTTTCTAAATTTTTATTTAAAGCATTTCTAACATTCTCAAGTATCAAATCTTTGTCTCTATGTGCACCTCCAGATGGCTCTGGTATAATTTCATCTATTACCTCGAGTTCTAGTAAATCTTTAGCTGAAAGCTTCATCGCTTTAGCGGCATCAAGCATTTTTTTTGGATCCCGCCATAAAATTGTTGCACATCCCTCAGGAGAAATAACTGAGTAAATTGCATTTTCTAACATTAAAACTTTATTAGATGATGCAAGAGCAATTGCACCTCCCGAGCCACCTTCCCCAATAACAATTGCAATCGTTGGAACTTTTAATTTCATACAACATTCTATAGATTTTGCGATGGCCTCTGCCTGACCTCTTTCCTCAGCACCAACACCAGGATAAGCACCCGGAGTATCAATAAATGATACGATTGGTATATTAAATCTGTCAGCCAGCTGCATTAGCCGAATAGTCTTTCTGTAACCTTCTGGCCTCATCATGCCAAAATTTCTTTTGATTCTTGAATCTAAATCCTCTCCTTTTTCCTGTCCAATAACTAAAACTGATAAACCATTAAACTTTGCAAATCCACATAGCACTGAAAGATCCTCGCCATAAAAACGATCCCCTGATAAAGGGATGAAATCTTCAAACAAATTATCTATAAAAAATTTTGACTTAGGCCTATCCTCATGTCTAGCTACCATTGTAGTTTGCCAAGGGTCTAAGTTTGAATATACCATTTTTAATTTTTCATCTAACTCGTTTTGTATCTGAGAAATTTTTTGTGTATCTACTTCTGAAAGTCCGCTCTGATTATATGGATCTTTTAGTTTATCTAATTCATCTTCTAAATTCTTAATATCACTTTCAAAGTTAAGATAATTTTTCATTTCTATGATATTAACTATGGAAATTGACAACAAAATGTCAATGCTACTATTAATTATTTGACTTAGTTTTATGGGGGTTTTAGAAATTATTCATGTCTAAAAATTATCAAAATGTGAACAATTTAAAAATTTCAGAAGAATTGCTGTCATTTGTAAATAAGGAGTTACTGAGAGATTTAGATATTTCTTCTAAAAAATTTTGGGAAGGTTTTGATAATGCTGTACATGATTTAGCGCCTCAAAATAAAGAGCTTATTCAAATTAGAGAGAATTTACAAAAAAAAATAGATGATTGGCATATAAATAACAAAGGAAATGAAATCGAAATTGAGCAATATAAAAAGTTTTTAAAAGAAATCGGTTATTTAAAGGAGGAAGGACCAGATTTTAAAATAGAGACCAGTAATGTAGATGATGAAATTGCTCAAATTGCCGGACCACAACTAGTCGTTCCAATAATGAATGCCAGATACACTCTCAATGCAGCTAATGCTAGATGGGTAAGTTTATACGATAGTTTGTATGGTACAAATATTATTGAGTCAGAAGAAGGGGGGAGTGAAAGATACGACCCAAACAGAGGACAAGAAGTAATAAAATATGTCAGAGAATTTTTTGATAAATATATTCCAATTGATGGGACTAGTTGGAAAAATATATCTGCACTTAAAATAAAAGATAAAAATCTTATAATTTTAAAAGAAGATAAAGAGTATAAACTTAAAGATGAAAATAAATTTGTAGGTCACAGAGGTGATGTAAATAAGCCAACGGCAATAATTATAAAAAATAATAACCTGCATTTTGAAATTATCATTAATCCAAAAGCATTTAGTGCTGCTCATGATATAGCCGGAATAAGTGATGTGATAGCAGAATCTGCGGTATCTACAATTTGTGACAATGAAGATAGTGTTGCTGCAGTTGATGCTGAAGACAAAGTAGCATGTTACAGAAACTGGCTAGGTTTAATGAGAGGAGATCTAAAAGTACAATTCGAAAAAAATGGAAAAAAATTAGAGAGAAAACTTAATCCTGACAGAAGCTATATTTCTAAAGAAGGAAAAGGTCTTAAATTGCATGGAAGAAGTTTGCTATTAATAAGAAATGTAGGCCACTTGATGACCAATTCATCAATAATTTTAAATGATGGTAGCGAAGTGCCAGAAGGAATAATGGATGCTTTTATAACAACCACTGCTGCATTACACGACTTTAAAAAAAAGAAAAATTCAAGAACTGGATCAATCTACATTGTAAAACCAAAAATGCATGGACCAGATGAAACAGCATTTACCGACTTAATTTTTTCTAAAGTCGAGGAATTGCTTGGCTTACAAAAGTATACTTGCAAAATTGGTATTATGGATGAAGAAAGAAGAACTTCTGCAAATTTAAAGGAGTGTATAAGAACTTTGAAAAATAGAGTTTTTTTTATAAATACTGGATTTTTAGACAGAACAGGTGATGAGATGCATACCTCCATGGAAGCTGGTCCAATGATTAAAAAGGGGGATATGAAATCATCCAGATGGATTTCTGCTTATGAAAATAATAATGTTGATATTGGTCTTAAATGTGGTTTTTCAGGTAAAGCACAAATAGGTAAAGGGATGTGGGCAATGCCAGATAAAATGAAGGAAATGTTAAATGAAAAAATAAGTCATTTAAAGGCTGGTGCAAATTGTGCCTGGGTTCCTTCCCCAACTGCAGCATCATTGCATGCTCTTCACTATCATCAAATTAACATTTTTGATGAACAAAAAAAAATTATGAAGCGTGAACAATCTAAATTAGATGATCTATTGACAATTCCTGTGGCTGATAGACCTAATTGGTCAGTTGATGAAATCAATAAGGAAATTACTAATTCGGCACAAACACTGCTAGGTTATGTTGTTAGATGGATTGACCAAGGAGTGGGTTGTTCAAAAGTCCCTGATATAAATAATATTGGGCTTATGGAAGATAGAGCTACATTAAGGATATCGTCGCAACACATTGCTAATTGGATACATCACGGGGTAACAACAAAAATTCAAGTTATGGAAATCATGAAAGCCATGGCAAAAGTTGTGGATAAACAAAATGAGAACGATAGGAACTATATAAGAATGTCAGATAATTTTGAAAATTCTTTAGCATTTAAAACAGCTTGTGACTTGATATTTAAAGGAAAAGATCAACCATCAGGTTATACAGAGCCTCTTCTGCATTTAAACAGAATAGAAAAAAAATCTAGCTTGAATTGATTTCAGATCTATTTTTGAAAGCAGAGAATAATGTTCCATCATCAAGAGTTTCTATTTCACCACCAACAGGTAAACCTTGTGCTAACCTTGTAATTTTAGCTTTTGTTTTTTTCAGACTCTCTTGAATATAAAATGCTGTTGTTTGGCCTTCAACAGTGGCACTAGTTGCTAAAATTACTTCTTCTATATCATCTCTTTTTACTCTCTCAACCAATGAATTAATTAATAAATCCTCTTTTCTCTGTGTTGAAGACGAAATTGTTCCTCCTAAAATATGAAAATATCCTTGAAATATATTTGAATTTTCTATCGACCACTGATCAGCAATATCCTCAACTACACAAATCTTTTTGAAATTCCCCTTTGGATTTACACAATTAACGCAATCTTGAAGATTAGATTTTAAAGATCCACATGAATTACATCTTGTTACATTTTTATAAATTTGAACTAATACGTTGGCCATAGGTTTTACAAGTTCATCTTTGTTATTGATTAATTTTAGAACAATTCTCTTTGCAGATTTAGGTCCAAGACCAGGGAGTTTTGATATTATCTTTATTAGTTCATCTATCTCATTTACATTTTGCATATTTATAGTGGCCACTTAAAACCAGGGATTCCAAATCCTCCAGCTGTTTTAGAAATTTCTTCGTTAGTTTTTTCTCTCAATTTTGTTTTTGCATTATTGTGAGCAGCGGTAATTAAATCCTCTAAAACAGATTTATTTTCTTTTAATGTTTCATCTGAGATTTCTATTTTTTGCATTATGCCCTCTCCATCCAAAATAACTTTTACTGAATTAGCTCCTGATATACCTTCTGCTCTAATCTTTTTTATATTTTCCTGACTTTCTTTCATTTTTGCCTCAAGTTCTTTAGCTTTGTCTAGTATCTTAGTAAAATCTGTCATCTAATCATTTTCCTCTTTTGGGTTGACGTCGATTAAATCTGCATCAGGAAATTTTTCTATTAAATTTTTATATAATTTAGATTGCTTAGCGGAATTGATGATTTTAATTTTTTTATTTTTTTCTTTATCTTTTATTGATAACTCACCTTTTGATTTACTTAATGTGATAATCCATCTGTCTCCAGTCCATTCAAAAAGTTTTAAAGATAAATCTTTAATAAAATTTTTATCTAGATTATCATTAAAAGATATTTCAATACGATTGTTTTCAAAACGAACTAAATTTACATTTTTTTCTAGTTCATACTTAAGTTTAATCTCTTTTTTTTCATTACAAATTTTTAAAAGTTGGTCGAATGAATTTACATTTAGCTTTTCCTCTGCTTTAATTCCTTTATTATTTTCAATTTTTACTTTTTGCTCTTGTGAAATATTTTTAACCTGACTAATCGTTTCATTCTTTTTTTCGTTCACTGTGATTTGTTTATCATCTTGCTTTTTAAATTGATCAATTTTATTCTTGCTTAAAGGTGAGTGCTCTTTATTTACTGAGGACTTTAAATACATTAATCTAACAAGAAACATCTCTATTGACAGATTTTGATTGTTAACCATTTCTAACTCCCCAAGCATTTTTAAAGTAAACTGCCAAAATAATATTAATGTTTCATTGCTTACTTCGTTACTAATTTTTTTTATTTTTGAAAACTCTTCATCATTCAAAGTAAAATTTGTACTCTCCATATTTAATGAGTTAATATTTTTAAAGTAATAAACCAGCTCTAAAAAATCATTTATAAATACTTTCGGCTCAACCCCTTGCTCATAAATTTTTCTGTAAATTTCTATAGCTTTTTTTTCTTCTCCCCTTAAGATTAATTCAAATAAATCAATCAATTGTGATTTATCAAAATATCCAAAAATTTTTTGAGCAGAATTTAAATCTAGTTCTTTATCTTTATTCAAACTTAATAAAGCTCTATCGAGTAAAGATAATGCATCTCTAACAGACCCCTCAGAAATTTTTACAATCAGTCTCAAGGCATCATCTGATATTTTTCCCTTCTCTTTGTCTTTAATTTTTTTTATAAATTCAAACAATTCAGCTGATTTAACTCTTGATAAGTCAAATCTCTGACATCTAGAAACCACAGTAATTGGAATCTTTTTAATTTCTGTAGTAGCAAAAATAAATTTTAAACCACCTCCATTCTCATATTGAGGAGGTTCTTCTAAAGTTTTTAATAAAGCGTTAAATGCCTGCTTACTAAGCATGTGCACTTCATCAATTATAAATATTTTATACTTTGATGTGCTTGGACCATATCTTGAGAATTCAATGAGGTCTCTTACATCATCGACACCAGTTTTACTAGCGGCATCCATCTCTAGGACATCAATGTGACTGGAATTAGTAATTGCCTCACAATTATCGCATAAATCATCTTTACATATTTTATCTATACCATTTGTACAATTAAGAGATTTAGCTACAATTCTAGCAATCGTTGTTTTACCAACACCACGAATACCAGTGAAAAGATATGCATTAGGCACTTTGTTTGCTTTAATTGAATTTATAATAGTTTCAGCAATAACTTCTTGTCCTACTAATTCAAAAAAATTTTGCGGTCTGTACTTAAGAGCTAATACTTTAGAGTTTTTATTCATAATAAAATGAGGAGACTAGACCCGTTCCACTTTTAGTTCGGCTGCTGAATTTCTTCCCTGACCGGTTTCATGAAGCAAACGCCCTAGCCCCCAAAACTATTATAGCAGGTATAATTTCTAGTCTACAAGAAAAGATTATTTTTATTTTCCTCTTATTTTGTCTGCCTCAAAAACACCTAAGACGTGAAAATCTTGGCAATGTAATCCTAATTCCTCTAAGGATTTTTGAACTTTTACATCCTCAATATGACCATCAAGATCACATAAAAAAAAGAAAGAGTCGAATGTATTTTTTTCTGGATAACTTTGCAGTTTTGTTAAATTCACACCATTAATAGCGAAACCACCTAAAGATTGGTATAAAGCTGCAGGTTTACTTTTAAGCTTGAATAAAAAAGATGTAATATATTTTTTATTTCCAAATTCTGGTTGAGATATATTTTTTCCCATAATTAAGAATCTTGTTAGATTGCCTTTTTCATTTTCAATATTTTTTTTAATTATTTCTAAATTATATGTTTTAGCACTCAAAGATGAAGCTATTGCAGCTTTAGTTTTATCCTTTGTTTTTGAAACCATTTCAGCAGAGCCAGCTGTATCAGCCCTCACATGCTCAATTAGGCTATTTGATTTTATAAATTTAGAACATTGAGAAAGTGCTTGTCCATGAGAATAAACATCCTTTATGTCTGAAATTTTCGTGCCCGGTAAACCTAATAAGTTATGTTCTATTTTCTGAAAATATTCAGAATAAATATTAAGTCTATATTTAAAGATCAAATATTCAATTCCAATATTGCCTGTAATTCTATTTGACTCTGGAATAATAATTTTGGAATTATCGTCTTTTGAGGCTTTTAAAAAACATTCATCAAAAGTTTTACATGGAATAATTTCAGCATTTTCAAAAATTGATAATGCTGCAAGATGTGAATAGGCTCCAAATGTACCTTGAAAATAAATTTTATTCATTAAGATTTGTTTTCCATGATCTTTTTAACAGCTTCTAAATCCTCTATTGTGTCTACACCTATAGGGGCAAACTTCGCAAAAGCAACATTAATTTTCATATTATTATCTAGTGCCCTAAGTTGCTCAAGTTTATTTTTGATCTCACTAGCAGATTGATTTAAAGAAACAAATTTCTTAAGAGTATCTTTATTGTATAAGTAAATACCTAGGTGATGATAAATGTTTTCTTTTTCTTCAGTAATATCTCTCATAAAATTTAATGCCTCTGGAAAATTTGATTGATTTAAATTTTCTTTGGTCAAAACCTTAACTACGTTTGGATTCTTTAATAAAGCTCTGTCCTGAATTTTTGAAGCTAAAGTTCCTAATTTCGAAGAGCTTTCAATCATCTTTTTATTCAAGTTTCTAATATCATCTATATTTATTAAAGGCTCATCACCTTGAAGATTCATTACTAAATCAATATTTGCTGAATTGATTTTTTGAAACACCTCATAAATCCTATCTGTACCTGTTTTATGTTCATTTTTTGTTAAAATTGCCTGTCCACCATTTTGTTTAACATCATCAATTATCTCTTGGTCTTCTGCTGCAACTATTACCTCTCCAATATTTGCTTCCTCTGCTTTTTTAAAAACATGCGAAATGATTGACAATCCTTTAATTTTTATCAAGGGTTTACCCGGCAATCTCTGGGCAGACAATCTAGAGGGAATTATTACCAAAGTTTTCATTATTTATTTTACTATGAGCACAATATAAACAGAGGCAAAATTGTACATCAAAATATATGAGCAATTTTAAATTTATAGTGTTATATGTTCAAAATATTTTAATTAAATGGATTCATTTGAACTAAATAAGATAATAGCTGCTGTTTTATTGGTTGCTCTAATCATTATTGGTATTGGAAAACTTTCCGATGCTATTTTTTATGTAGAAAAACCCAAAACCCCAGGTTATGTCGTGGAGGTGGAACAAGCAGTAACAGCCAGCACAGAAACTAAATCAGATACATTAATAGAAAAAGTTGATATTGCAGCTTTAATGGCGATGGCAGATCTTGCTCATGGAGAAAAAGTTTTTAAAAAATGCGCTGCATGTCATTCGATTGTCAAAGGGGGGAAAAATAATATTGGACCTGCACTTTACAATGTAGTTAATAGACAAGTTGGTGTTGTCTCCGATTATAAATATTCTAAAGCACTTACAGAGTATGGAAAGAATTGGAGCTTTGAAGAATTAAATGGTTACCTAATAAGACCAGCAAAATGGATTAAGGGAACTAAAATGGCTTTCGCTGGATTAAAAAAAGAGAAAGATAGAGCCTCAGTTATTTTATATTTGAATCAAAATTCCGACAACCCACTCCCTTTACCTTAATTTTCCAAGACAATAAAGTAGTATCGATTTTTGTACATGAACTCTATTTAAAGCCTGCAGCCAAACTTTTGATTGTTTACTTTTAAAAACATCTTCATCAACTTCGCTTCCTCTTGGAAGACAGTGCAAGAATATAGCACTTGGACATTTTTTTAGAAGATTTTTATTAATCTTAAAATTTTTAAAATCCCTTAATTTTTTTTTTTTATCGACTTTATCATTCATTGATATTACTTTATCTGAAAAAATTACATCTGCTCCTTCAACTGCTTTTTTTGGATCATTATAAATTGTAATTTTATTTTTATTTTTTTTAATATAATTAATTATGTCCTTATTAGGTTGATATTTTTTTGGACAACCAACTTTTAATTTAAAAGAAAATTTAATTGAGGCAGCAATCAAAGAATTTAGAACATTATTTGAGTCTCCAATCCAAGTAATATTTAATTTTGATATTGGTTTTTTTTTTATTTCCTCAACAGTGAATACATCTGACAAAATTTGTGTTGGGTGAGAGGACGGACTCAATCCATTAATAATTGGAATTGTTAAATGCTTTTTAAATTCCTCCAACTTTTCATCATTATCAGTTCTTAACATGAAGGCATCACCAAAATTTGACAATATTTTAGCGGTATCTTCAATACTTTCACCTCCTTTTGATAAATGCAGTTCATCTGGTCTAAGTGTTAAAGTTCGACCAGAGAGCTGGGAGATAGCTAAGAAAAAAGATAAGCGAGTTCTTAAACTTGATTTTTCAAACATTTGTATCAATAATTTTCCTTTTAAAGGCGTACCTTTATCGTGATCAAGATTATTAAGTTTCTTTCTTGCTTTTTTTCTTTTTTTTGCATCAATCAAAATTCTTCTAAGATCTTTTGCCGGAATATCTTTTAGATTAATAAAGTGTTTCATTTTATTTTAGTTTCGCACAAACTTTGTCGATGATTTTGAGAGCTTGATCTAACTCATTTTTTTTGACATTTAACGGAGGTAAAATACGTATAACATTTTCTGCAGCTCTAATTGTTAATAACTTTTTATCCATAAGTTTTTGAATAAATTTTGTTTGATCCTCGTAAAGTTGAATTCCTATTAAGTAACCTCTCCCTCTCACGTCTTTTATAACTTTGGGATATTTTTTTTTAATAAGGCTTAAATTTGATAAAAAGTATTTGGATAATTTGTTAATGTTATTTACAAATTTCTTACTTGAAACTATATCAATTACAGCATTTCCAACTGCCATTGCCAATGGATTTCCTCCAAAAGTAGAGCCATGAGTGCCTGGAGTCATTCCCGACGCAACTTTTCTATTCATTAAAACTGCTCCGATTGGAAACCCACCTCCGATACCTTTTGCAATTGGTACTATATCTGGAATACATTTTGATTTTTCAAAAGCAAAAAAACTACCTGATCTTGAAATTCCACATTGCACCTCATCTAAAATAAGTAATATTTTCTTCTTATTACATAATTTTCTTAATTCTTTTAAACACCAATCTGGAACAACTTTAATACCACCCTCACCCATTATAGGTTCTATCATAATTGCAGCCGTATTTTTGGTTATCTTTTTTTTTAAAGATTTGTGATCTCCAAAAATGAAATGATCAAAACCACCTACATGTCCAAACCCTTCTGTCATTTTCTTAGAACCGCTTGCAAAAATTGTAGCTAAAGTTCTCCCATGAAATGAGTTTTTTACACACAAAATTCTTGTCTTATTTGGTTTGCCAATAGAATAAAAATATCGTCTCGCAACTTTAATAGCAGCCTCAGTAGCTTCTGCACCACTATTTTGAAAAATTACGTAATCTGCAAAAGTTTTTTGACATAATTTTTTCGCTAATTTCTCTCCCTCGGGAATTTGAAAAGCATTGGATACATGCCAAAGCTTCTTTGATTGTTTATTTATAGTTTCAATTAATTTTGGATTTGCATGACCTAAACAATTAACCGCAATACCTTGAACAAAATCTAAATATTTAGCTCCGGTTGCAGTATAGAGATAAGATCCTTTGCCTCGAACAAATGAAATTTTTTTTCTGTTATAATTTTTTGCCAAATAACTCATAAATTTTATTATTTTAAAACTTTGTATAAACAATAATATTATATACAAGTCAGGATTGAATATTTCTATTTTACTTAATAAGTAATTTTTGTTGATAACTCAGATTAATTACTTGTTTTAATAAAATTTATATCAGTATATTGTGTAAATATTATATTTTAACACTAAATATAGGTTTGTTGTGAGTTGGACAGATGAAAAAGTAGCTAAACTAAAAGAATTATGGGGTAAAGGCAATACAGCAAGTCAAATTGCTGAGATAATAGGTGGTATTAGTCGAAATGCAGTAATAGGTAAAGCTCACAGACTAAATCTCTCTGCAAAAATAAAAACTAGGTCTGCAACCTCTAATGAAAGCTTTGAAAATTCAATTGATAATAAAAATTTGAAATTAAAAAGAGGACGTAGAAGTAAATTTAAATCTCTAATAATTGAAAAAAATTTTGAGCCTGAAAATCCTAAAACACTCGAGGAATTAGATGAAAACTCTTGTAAGTGGCCAATTGGTCATCCAAATGAAAAAGGGTTTTATTTTTGCGGAAGGACATCCTTAAAAGATTTTTCTTATTGTAAACTTCATTTACTTTATGCTTATCAACCTAAAGGTAAAAAAGATGATGTCACCGATAAAAATGAAGTACCAGAATTTATAGAAAAAAAAATAAAATCTGCTTAAAGATATTAATTAACTTTTACTAAGAGATATTTTTTTTTGAGAATTGTCCACCCTTTCTCCACATATAACAATATTTTTCTACTTCTTTTTCAAATAAACATTTTGCTGGAAACCCAATATCTGAATTTGTTTTATATTTGCCTGATATAACGTTATCATATTTTAAGAGTTTAAGTTGATCTTCCGTAAGCAATGGTTTGGGAAATAATTGAAAAAACTTTGCTGATAATTTTCCAAAAAACAAGGGAACAGGTAATAAAATTCTTCTTTTATCTATTAACTTTAATAATTTTTCTATTATTTCCTTTAGCGTCAGTGTTTCGGTGCCAGTGCACTCGATTATCTGAGAATAGATATTTTTTGAGATTATATGGTAGATAATATCTACTAAATCAGAAGAATGAATGGGCATAAATTTTGTTTGTCCATTGTAATAAAGTGGAAATACTGGAAGCCTATTTAACAGTGTCATAAAGTTAGTCGTAAAATTATCATCGACAGAATAAACAACTGATGGTCTTAAAATTGTAGACAAAGGAAAGTTTTTTAATATCTCTTTTTCACCATCCAGCTTACTTTGAGCATATTTAGATTCTGTTGATTCGTTAATACCTAATGCTGATAAGTGAATAAAATGTTTCAAATTATTTTGCTTACAAAGTTTTGCCAAGAGGGATGGTAATAAAGTATGAATATTTTTAAAAGAACTTCTTTTTTTTTCATACAAAATACCAATTAAATTAATACAAACATCTGCCCTTTCAAATAAACCTTTAATTTTATTTTCTTCAAAAATATTTGCTTCAACAATATCAATATAACCAGCATTTCCCTGGGTTTTAATGATGTGGCCTTTTTGATGAATGTTTCTAGTAACAACAATAACCCTATAGTCATTTTTTGTTAACTTTCTAATTAGATGACGTCCAATTTGACCGCTTCCACCAAAAATTAGACAATTTTTTCCTTTCATATATAAGTCTTTAAAAATGAATATTGATATTAAACTCCACAAAAATGACTTACCAGATGATTTAGATTTAGGCAATGTAATAGCTGTTGATGGAGAGTTTATGGGTCTAAATGTTAGAAGAGATCCATTATGTTTGGTACAAATTTCATCAGGTAATTCTGATGCACATATAATTCAATTGGATAGATCAAGTTATAAAGCTCCTAATTTAATAAAAATATTAGGAGATAAAAAAATTACAAAAATCTTTCATTATGGTAGAGCAGACATGGCTCATATTAAGTTTTACCTAAAAACAGATACAAATAATATTCTAGATACGAAAATTGCAAGTCGTTTAGCAAGAAGCTATGCGGATAATCACTCACTAAAAACATTAATAAAGGAATTTGTAAATATAGATATTAGTAAACAATTTCAAAATTCAGATTTCGGGGGTGATTTAACACCTGCTCAAATGAAATATTGTGCTAATGACGTAATTTATCTTCATAAAATTCATAATGAATTAAATAAAATTTTAGAGAGAGAAAAAAGAATTGATTTATATAAAGATTGTCTTAAATTTTTAAAAACTAGAGTTGAACTTGATTTGGCTTTATTCAAGGATGATATCTGGTCTCACTAGATGAAAAAAAAAAACTTTATCAAAATTGCGAAAGAAGTAATTGACCTTGAAATCAAAGCATTATCAAAATTAAAAAGTAGCTTTGGTGTGTCATTTAATTTAGCAGTTGAACAAATTTTAAAATGTCAATCAAAGGTAATTTTATGTGGTGTTGGAAAAAGTGGATTGATTGCAAATAAAATAGCATCAACTTTATCATCTGTAGGCACACCTGCATTTTATTTGTCTGCAAACGACTCGTCACATGGAGACTTGGGAAGTATTTCAAAGAAAGATATTTTGATTTTAATAAGTAATTCAGGAGAGACAAATGAATTAAAAAATATTATTCAGTTTGCAAATAGAAATAAAGTTTTACTAATTGGGATTGTTTCAAAAAAAGATTCTATTTTGTATAAATCTTCTGATATAAAACTTCTCATACCTAAAGCTATTGAAGCTGGAAATATAATTCCAACGTCTAGTACAACTTCTCAATTAGCCTTAGGCGATGCTTTAGCAATAGCAACTATGAAGCAGAGAAAATTTAATAAGAAAGATTTTAAACAAATTCATCCAGCTGGAAGTTTAGGTGCTCAATTAAAAACTGTAGAGGACATAATGTTGAAAGATGATGCTATACCTTTTGTAAGTGAAAATTTAAAAATGAAAGATGCATTAAAAGTTTTAAGTTCAAAAAAATTAGGTTTTTTATTAATAAGAGATAAAAGAAAATTAACAAGGGGTATAATTACCGATGGTGAACTTAGAAGATTTAGTCAAAAAAACCAAGATCTTCACAACATATTGGTAAAAAAAATTATGACCAGAAATCCCATTGGAATTGATAAAAACGAACTAGCAGTCAAAGCACTTTCGCTAATGAATAACAAAAAAATTACTTCTTTATGTGTTTATAACAAAAAGAATAAGTTAAAAACTATAGGAGTTCTCCATATTCATAATATATTAAAATCAAACATTTCTTAATGAAAAAAAAAATTTTAAAGAGTTTTTTATTCATATTTTTTTTTTCTCTATTAATTATTATTTATTTAAAATTTAATAATAGGGAGGAATTGATTGAAAAAAAAAAAATAGAAATAATTGAAAATGAAAATTCCAAAATAAATGAGGAAAGAATTGAAAGTTCAAATGTAATAGAAGAAGTAAGTTATTCTGCAAAAGATACAAAAGGTAACGAATATTTTTTAAAAGCAGATCAAGGAACGATAGACCAAAAAGAGAGCAATTATATTTTCCTAAAATCTGTCAAAGCAAAAATTAATTTGAAGAACTATCAGTTAATAGAAATTTCATCTGACTTTGGTAAATATAATATTAATAATTATGATACTATTTTTTCAAAAAATGTAATAATTTCTTATTTAGATAATAAAATTTCGGGAGATTATCTTGATTTTTCATGGGATAAAAATTTGATGCTTATATCTAGAAATGTAGTTTTAGAAAACAAAAAAAGCTCTCTTAAAGCTGATGTAATTGAAGTAAATATTAAAAAAAAAGATATAAAGATATTCATGTATGAGGAAAATAAAAAAGTAAATATAAAATCTTTAAATTAAAATGGCTCTAATTAAAAAATTTAGGATTAAATCGTTTAAAAAGTTTAAAACAATTATTGAATTTCAAAACGTAACTCTTTCATATGGAAATAGAATTATTTTAGACAATATAAATTTTAAAATTAACGAAGGCCAAATTTTTGGGATGTTAGGACCTAATGGGGTCGGAAAATCTACAATTTTTAATTTAATTACTGGACTTATTACACCCAAATATGGAAAAATTAAAATTGATGGTGAAGATGTATCCAAATATCCCATATATTTAAGAACTAAAAAATTTAAAGTTGGATATGTTCCACAATATGGCGGTTTTTTTCATGATTTAACTCTTCATGACAACTTAAAAGCTATTAGTGAAATTGTAATTGATGACAAAAATTTAAGACATGAAAGAATTAATTATTTACTATCAAAATTTGAACTTGAAAATATCAAAAATATTAAAGCTAAATTTTTATCCGGGGGTCAAAAAAAAAAATTGGTTATTTCTTTATCGCTTCTTAGTAATCCAAAAGTTCTTCTACTGGATGAATGTTTTGCAGCCTTAGATGTATTAACAATAAAAATGTTGCAAGAAATTATAGTAAATTTACAACAAGAAAATCAAATTACAATTTGCATATGCGACCATCAAGCAAGAGACTTGTTAGCTTGTGTTGATGTTGCAATGATATTAAGCAATTGTAAAGTGATTGCCCAGGACACACCATCTAATTTAGTAAAAGATGTTAATGCTCAAAATGCTTATTTTGGTAATAGTTTTAAATTCAATTAATATTAATGCCCAACAAAATCATTTTAAGAAAAAAAATCTTAAATTTTAAGAAAAAAATTTTTATTCCTGGTGATAAAAGCATAAGTATAAGATGGGTTCTTATTTCATCAATCGCTAATGGTGTATCGACAGCCAAGAATTTATTGATGTCTGAAGATGTGCTTGCTGCAATTCAAGCTATAAAAAAACTTGGTGTGAAAGTTTCTACAACTAATAACATTTGTAAGGTATATGGTGTAGGTGTAAGAGGCTATCGATATAAAAAAGGGCTAGTAATCAATGCTCAAAATTCTGGAACACTTGGAAGATTAATAACAGGACTTTTAATAGACTCAACAATTCCGATTAAAATTATTGGCGATAGAAGTTTATCAAGAAGAGATTTTAAAAGAATTTCAGACCCTTTAAGTAAGTTTGGCGTATCTTTCCAACTTCGGAATAATTTTAGCCTACCCATTATTATAAAAGGTTCAAAAAAACTTATACCAATTAAATATTTGGAAAAAAGAGGATCAGCACAATGCAAAAGCAGTGTAATTTTTGGTGCAATCAAGGCAGATGGAAAAACAATAATTAAAGCAAAAAAATCAAGAAACCATACTGAACTTTTATTTAAACATTTAAATTTACCTATAAAAGTAAAGAAAAATAAAAACTTTGATATTATTAATGTCAATAAAGTAAATAATATAAAACCAATAAATTACGAAATTCCATCTGATATTAGTTCAGCAGCTTTTTTTATTGCGCTCACTATACTCTCAGAAAAATCTCAATTAATTATTAACAGAGTAAATATAAACCCATCTAGAATTGGTTTTATTACAATTCTAAGAAAAATGGGAATAAAAATTTCATTAAAACATAAAAAAATTTATAAAGGAGAATTAATAGCAAATGTTGCTGTAAAAAGTCAAAAAAATATTAAATCAATTAATTGTCCATCAAAATTTAACAGCAGTGCTATAGATGAATTTTTGATTATTTTTCTAATTGCTGCCAGAGCAAAAGGAGTGTCCCATTTTAGAAATCTAGATGAATTAAATAAAAAAGAGAGTCCAAGATTAAAATGGGGATCAAAAATTTTGAAGATGATGGGTGTGAAGGTTATTACAACAAAAAATTCTATTAAAATATTTGGAAATCCAAAATTAAAGCTGAATAAAAAGATTATAATAAATAAATACTTAAAAGATCATAGAGTTTTTATGACAAGTGTTATTGCTGCATTATCTTTTGGAGGAGAATGGCACATACATGATAAGGACTCAATTAAAACCTCTTTTCCGTCTTTTTTAAAAATATTAAATATGCTGAAAAAATGAAGTATAAAAAAAAAATTATCAAAGTTGCAATTGACTCTCCAGCTGCAGCAGGGGCAGGAACTTTAGCTAAATCTCTGTCAAAACATTACAATCTTTTATATTTAGATACTGGAAAAATTTATAGAATGTTGGCTTTTATTAAGATTAATCAAAAAAATAAATTCAATAAAAAATTTTTAAAAATGAAAATTAAAAATCTAGATATAAAAACTCTCAATAATAATAATTTATTGTCTGATGAAGTTGGGACTGAGGCTTCGTTAATTGCTAAAGATAGAAGCATTAGAAATCTTGTTTACGCTTTTCAAAAAAATTGTGCCTACAATCCACCAAAAAATTTTAATGGTTCATGTCTAGATGGTAGAGACATTACTTATAAAATTATTCCAGATGCTGATTTCAAATTTTTTATAACTGCTAATGTACAAACAAGAGCTAGAAGAAGATTTAATGAGTTAAAAAAACTAAAAAAAAAAATTACATACACCTCAGTTCTTAAAAGTATTAAAAAACGTGATAAAAATGACTATAACAGACGTATCTCACCCTTAAAGAAAACTAAAGATTCTGTATTGATAAATACGTCAAAGTTATCTAAAAGAGCGTGTTTTTTAAAAATAAAAAAAATTATGGATGTAAAAATAAAAATTTAATGGAAATTTATAAAGATTTATCAAACCCGGCCTCTAAAGAATTTGAAAAATTATTAAATTCAAAACTTTCAAAAACACAAATAGAGGAAGGTAAAATTATAGATGGAAAAATAAATAAAATTACTG
>CABZTG010000006.1 GCA_902528645.1 uncultured Pelagibacteraceae bacterium
ATGCAACATCTGTAGGTGCTGTTAGATCAGAGAATACTTCTCACGATCAAAAAGCAGACAGAGGTTACGTAAACGTAGTAGCTTCTAGTAATACTATAACAGTCACAACTTGCTTTGATGCAACTACAGAAGATGCCGATGGACCAAAGGCATGTGCAGTCGCAGCTGACAGAGTTGCTAATGAAATTGATGTTGCGGAATAACATTTTTAGATAAGAAAACTTATGATCACCAGAAGCTCAGGTTTTAGTTTAATTGAGCTTTTGGTGGTTGTAGCTATAATAGGAATTCTCTCAGCAACTGGGATGGTTCTTTACTCAGGTTATATCCAAAGCGCTAAAGCAAGTGCAGCCAAAAATCTTATGGCACAGATTGCTTTAGCTCAATCCGAACAATATGCTAATTCAGGAAGTTACTTTAAAACAGATTCTTCTGAAGTATGTGCTCCTCGGTCCCCTAGTAGCGATGACGGCGTGGAAACTATTGTACAGATTGAACTAGCTTTATTTGATGGTGATCAAACAATACCTAGAGACGGTGGTTATGGATATTGTATTGGAGGAACTGATTCAAATAATTTTCTTGTAATAGCCCAAGAGTTTGTCAGTGGCGATTCCACTGAATGCACTCTTGAAGTTAGAAGAAGAGGTGGTGTCCAATCACTGGGATGTTAATTTAATAACGATCAATTAAAAAAATCATTTTGAGCACTTTACCAATTGCTAGTTGAATTTGTTTTGGTAGTTAATTAAAATCATGGATAAAGATATGGCTCAAGAGGTAATAGATGTTTTAACGAGTAATATTGACACCTTATGGGTGATTGATTGCGCGATTTTAGTTTTCATCATGCAAGCAGGTTTTATGTGTATGGAAACAGGTTTATCCAGACACAAAAATAGCATTAACGTTGCATTAAAGAATGCCGCAGACTTTGGTGTTTCAGTTGTTATCTTTTGGATTTTTGGTTTTGGTTTGATGTTTGGTACTTCTTACAATGGATTTTTTGGTACCGATTTATTTTTCTTTAAAACAGATAAAGCGGAGTACATGACTTACTTTGTCTTTCAAGCAATGTTTGTTGCAACAGCGGCAACAATTATTTCAGGCGCAGTAGCTGAGAGAATGAAATTTAATGGTTATTTAATTATGACAGTTTTAGCGACAGGAATAATTTATCCAATCGTTGGTCATTGGGCCTGGTCTTCTAGTTATTTATCTAAATATGATACAGTAGATCAACTCTTAGCAATAACAGGAACTGTTAAAACAACTGGTTGGTTATCTGATTTAGGTTTTGTTGATTTTGCAGGAAGCACCATAGTTCATTCTGTGGGTGGATGGATTGCGTTAGCAGCAGTTATTATTTTAGGTCCAAGAATTGGTAAGTATTCAGATGCTAATAAAGGAAAGTTTACTGGCTCAAGTTTTCCTTTAGCAGTGTTAGGTACACTTATTTTATGGTTTGGTTGGTTTGGTTTTAATGGCGGAAGTAATGGCGCTATGGATGAGGCTGTTCCATTAATTTTAATTAATACTTTTTTAGCGGCAGCTTTTGGTTTGTTAACTGGACTAGGTATTTCATATTTAAGATTTAAAAAGCCAGATCCATTTTACATCATTTTAGGTCCACTAGCAGGTTTAGTTGCAATTACTGCCGGATGTAATTCAATGACTTCAGTTACTTCAATTTTTGTTGGGGTTGTTGGTGCAATTATTGCAATTATCGTAAACGAAGTATTAAATAAATTTGAAATTGATGATGTTGTTGGAGCGGTCCCTGTCCATTTAGCAGCAGGAGTTTGGGGGACATTAGCAGTTGGTTTATTTAGTGACCTAAGTATTTTAGATACGGGCCTTGATAGATTTTCACAAATAAAAATTCAATTAATTGGTATCATTGCGATTGGTGCGTTTACATTTATATCTTCATTTACAATTTTAAGTTTTTTTAACAAATTTTATCCATTAAGAGTTAGTCCTGTTCAAGAAGAATTAGGTTTAAATATTGCAGAACACAATGCTGTCTCTATTGAACATGATTTAATTTCTATTTTAGATAAGCAATCAGAGTCTGGTGATCTTAAAATCAGAGGTCCTCAGGATCCTTTTACAGCAGGGGGTGTTATTGGTCTTTATTACAATAAGCTTATGAGCAAACTTGAAACCAGTGAAGATGAAAAAAATAAATGGCGTGAAAGAATTTCAAAAGAAGTAAAACTTGCAGTCAAAGTCCAAGAAAACTTTTTACCAAAAAGAAATTTAAAAAATTATCCTGTTCACGGAATTAATATTGCAGCAAGAGAAGTGTCAGGTGATTTTTTTAGTTTTTATCCTCACAACGATAGCATTTATTTTATAATTGCAGATGTTGCTGGTAAAGGAATTCATGCAGGTATGGTTATGGCTAAAGCATCAACGTTGTTTGAGGTCTTGGCCCAATCAAAAGTAGATCCAGATGAAATGGTTTTTCATATGAACAATGATTTAAATAATACTAAAACTGCCGGCATGTTTGTAACATCAATCGTTGGTGAGTATAATTTAATTACCGATGAAATTAGATGGGTGAATGCAGGTCATCAACCTGCAATTTTAAGAAACGGACAAGGTAAATATGATCAGTTTGAAAGTTCAGCGCCACCATTAGGTGTGATTAAACAAAAAGATAAAAGTGTTTATAATATTCATAAAACAAAATTAAACGGTTCAAGGTTTTATGCTTTCACTGATGGATTGTCAGAAAGTTTAAATGATAAAGGTGAAGAAATAGGGATCGATGGTTCAATTGGTATCATCGAACAAAATTATAATAAAGATACTATTAAACAATTAGATAACATTACAAAAACTGTAATTGGTTCTGGTCAAAATCAAAATCTATCTGATGATTTAACTTTAATAAGTATTGGAAAATAAGACTTATTTCTAAAATTAATTAATTGAAAAAAACAATATACTTAATATCTTTTCATTTTTATGTTTTTTAAATTAATAAGATTAAAGCTATTTTTAATTTCAACAATTCTGTTGATTTCAACATCTGCTTTTTCATCAGAAAAAAATATTACCTACATGCAAATTCTACAGGATCCTAATAACTTAGATTTAAATTTAAAATATGCACAACAACAAGGAAAAGTTGGAAATTTTAAACAAACAATATCTACACTTGAGAGACTAAATATGCTCTATCCAGATAATGTTGAAATAAAATTATATTTATTATCTGTTTTAGTCCAAGTTGATTCACCAGAAAAAGCCAATACGATTATAGAGGATATGAAATTAAGAAGAGATCTTTCGGCAGAGGATTTGGAAACACTACAAGAAATTGAAGAGGAATTAAAAGATCGAGAACCAAGTTTGTGGAATTTAACAGCGGATGTTGGTTTTGGTGCAACATTTTCTAATAATGTTAATAGCGTTTCAAAAACAAGATTAAAATATGATGAAGATGAAATAGTTTCTTTTACATCACCAAAACATGATAGGACTGAGAGTGCATCAATAGGAATTACTGCTACGAGACCCATTGGTGAAGATTCATCACTATTATTAAATTTTGGACATACCACCTCTAACCAATATCAAGAAGCAGATGATGATTTTCAAAGTTATGGTTTAACTATAGGTCTTGATACAACGTTGGGTAATCAAAGTTTAAGTCCTTATATAATTATGAGCAAAACTGATGCACAACATGATGCTGATAGTTTTTCGTTGATGCTTGGCATAGGTGGTTTCTTTACATTAGGAGAAAGGAACTCCTTTAGTTATGGGTATTCTTATTCAGATTCGAAAGCAAATGAAAATATGGCTGACTTAACAGCTGAAGATACAAATGCGATTGGACATTCTTATACTTTTGGACATGATTTTATTTTAACTCCAATTATTTCTACTTCACTAAGTTTAGGTTATAGTGACTCTGACGCAAAAGTAAGTGCTGGTAATGACTACGAAACTTATGAAATTGGTTTAGGTTTAAATTTTGCTTTTCCATGGGCCTACATAGCAGTAAGTACATCAACTAGTTTTAATGATTATAAAGTTGTAGATACTTCTGTAGACTCAACAAAATTAAGATCTGATTATGTAAACACAACTGATATAATGATTACTAAAGCTATAGGAGACATCTTTCCATTAATTGATCCAAATAGAACTTTATTTATAAACCTGTCTTTTGAAAAAACTTTTTCTGAAGCAAATATGTTAAATTATGATTATTTGGCCGATTCTTTTGCATTAAGTTTTTCTAAAGCTCTAAGACTTAACTAATTGGTTTTTTTTTTCAAAAATAGGCGAAAAATTGATTTTTTTCGCGTCCAATTTGAGTTTTTAAAGTTTATTTTTTTTATATTTTTGTTAGTTTTAGAAAATATGAAAAAATTATTATCAGTCGCTGTAGGTTTATTTTTAATTCTCAGCATGAATGTAAAAGCTGAGGAATTAAATATAGAGAAACAGCTAGTTGGAATTGTAGGTGCAATTTCTGGGACAGTTAAAACTGAGACAAGAGAATTAAAAGCTGGTGATAAAATATATTTAAATGAAACAATTGTTGCTGGAGCAGGGTCTGGGACACAAATTTTACTTTTAGATCAATCAACATTTACTATAGGTGAAGACTCCGAAGTTGTGATGGATACTTTTATATTTGATCCAGCTACAAATGATGGAAAAATAGTTGCAAGTGTTAAACAAGGAAGCTTAAAAGTTATCTCTGGTTTAATCAGTAAAAAAAATCCTGATAGTTTAACAGTAGAAGTGCCAGAGGGAACTTTAGGTTCAAGAGGAACAGAGTTTCAAACAATTGTGTCAAAAGGTAAAACTGATACTTTACTAATCGGTCCAGGAAAAAATAATACTTTAGGAATGAGACCTGGAGCAGTCCTTGTCGGAAATAGTCTAGGTTCAACTTTATTAGACAATCCTTACAGCATGACTTCAATGACTAAAGGCAAAGCACCTGGACAAGCAAAAAAAATTACTAAAAATCAGTTAAAGAAATTTAATAAAAAGATGAAAGCTCTAAGAGTTGCTAAGCTCTCACCAGAAGAGAAGAAAGGTAAGAGAAAAGAAATGAAAAAGCAATTAAGAAAAGAGCTTAAGTCTATGGGTTTTGAAAAAGAAGAAATTAAATCAATCATTAAAGAAAATATTCAAAAAGATAAAGAGAAGAAAGTAGCTATTAAAAAAGAAAGAGCTGAAAAGAAAAAAGCTAAAAAGAAAAAAGCCAAAGCAGAAAAGAAAAAGAATAAAAAGAAAAAAGCTAAAAAAGTAGATAAGAAAAAAGGTAAAAAGAAAAAAGCTACTAAAAAAGGTTCTAAAAAGAAAAAAGCTGTTAAGAAAAAAGAAGGTAAAAAGAAAAAAGCTACAAAGAAAAAAGCTACTAAGAAAAAAGCTGTGAAAAAGAAAGCTACTAAAAAGAAAAAAGCTGTGAAGAAAAAACCGGCTAAAAAGAAAAAGAAAGCAGTTAAGAAAAAAGTTAAGAAGAAAAAGAAAGTAGTCAAAAAGAAAAAACCTAAAAAGAAAATTAAGAAAAAAGTAGCGAAGAAAAGAAAGATCGTTAAAAAGAAAAGAGCTGCTAAGAAGAAAAGAGCTAAGAAGAAAAGAAGAAAAAAGAAGTAATTAGCTAGTTCTTAATAAGTTTCATTTACATTGCTTAAATTAGATATAAATTTCACTTTGTGGAAGCTTTTGTACAAAAAAATTTAAATTATTTTGTTTTCTTAATTGTACTAACCTTATTAATTTTTCTTAAAATTTTAAATCCAGCATTTATTAAGTCAGTTTCTTATTTGAGTTTTGATTTGTATCAAAAAATTTTTGCTGAAGAAAAAGAGAGTGAAGTAGTTATCATTGATATTGATGAACAAAGCCTTGGTAAGTTCGGGCAATTTCCGTGGAACAGAACAGTTTTTGCAAAAATTTTAGATCAACTAAATACTTCAAATCCAAAAGCAATCGGTTTTGATATATTTTTCACTGAAAAAGATAAACAATCTCCTGATGAAATAATAAAATCATATAATTTAATTCCATCAGATGTTTCTGAATTACAAAATCTTAAAGGTCCAGATGATTTATTCGCTGAAAAATTAAAAGAGTCAAAATCAATTATTGCAGTATTAGGCAGTAACGTACCTTCTCATGCGAACTATAACAGAAAAGCAAAAGCACGATTTCTTTCTAAAGGAGGAAAGCCTGAGGAATTCACTTACGCTTATCCTTATTCAATAGGTTCATTAGAAAAATTAGAAAAAAATGTTCAAGGTTTAGGATCCATTTCTTTTTTAGATCAGCTCGATGGTATTATTAGATCTCTTCCTTTAATTGTTCAGTTTAATAAAAAGATATATCCAACTATGGGCCTAGAAATGGTTCGAGTTGGATCAAAACAAAAAAATATTTATATCGAATTAAATGAGGTGGGTATTCAAAGAATAAGTGCTAGACCTTATAAGGTAGAGTCTGATCCTAATGGTATTATTTGGATTAAATATAAAAAATCACAAAAGAAACAATATATTTCAGCTGGCGATGTTTATGATGGCAATTTTGAAAAAAGTTTTTTTGAGAATAAATACGTTCTAATTGGTGCATCAGCCCAAGGTTTATTCGATTTAGTTAAAACACCACTCGGTGTAACTATTCCTGGAGTAGAAGTTCATGCTAATGTTATTGAAAATATTTTAGATCAATCATATTTAATTAGAAATCCAAACACTTATATCTTTGAGCTAATTTTTTCTATTATCATTGCTCTTTTAACTTTTATTTTATCGCAAAAAATTAAACCAAAATATAGTTTATCAATCTTCTTCGGTAATATTTTAGCAATTATTATTATTGGTTTTTCAATTTATAAATTTAGATCAGAGTTAGTAGATTTTAGTTACCCAATTTTTATTGTCACAATAACATTTTTAACAGGGCTTTATTTTAGGTTTATTGAGGAAAATAAAATGGCTTTAGCTAATTTACAGAAAGAAGCTAAACTTTTAAAAGAACGTGAACTTGCTGCCGGAGTTCAAAAAAGCTTATTTCCTGATATTTCAAAGTTTGAAAACTTTATTTTTGCCAAAAACGTTCCAGCAAGAGATGTTTCTGGAGATTATTTTGACGTTGTCAGATCAACACCTGAAGAATATTTTTTCACCTTAGCTGATGTATCTGGCAAAGGGGTTAAAGCTGGAATGTATATGGCAAAAGCATCCTCAATTTTTAGAACACTTACTAATTTAAAATTTCCTTTAGAAAAAGTTGTCTTTGGTGTCAATAATGAATTGGTAGAAGCAAAGTTTAAAGGAATGTTTGTTACTGCTGTTTTTGGCAAATTAAATATTAAAACTGGCGAGCTGGTTTTCATTAATGCAGGTCATGAAAGCATTCTTACTTTTGATGAAAATAAAAATTATGAATATATTAAATCCGATATGCCACCCATTGGTATTGTTAAATATTTCACCGAGTCGATGGTGAAATCAAATACTATTAATCTTAAAGATAAAACTTTTGTCGTTTACACGGATGGAGTAACTGAAGGATATATGAAAAATGGTGAAGAGTTAGGAGCTGAAGGGGTGCAAAAAATTATAAACGAAATGTCACAGGTCACACCAAAGTCCATCGTCGAAGCTATCGAAAAAGAGCTTAACTGGGGTGCAGAAAAGTTAAGGGATGACATCACTTGTATGGCAATAAACATTAATAATACTGAGCTGATAAAGAAGAAATAATTTGAAACCCAAATTGAATAAATTGGTTGTTTAAAATTAATCATTTTTATGTAGATTGCAGTTGTGAAACGAATCTTATTTTTAATATTTTTATTACCTCTGTTGAGTAATTGTACTCAATACTCCGCAATGGTAAGCCCCGCTTTAACACTAGCGCATACAGGAAGTTTCGCTCAAGCAACAACTTCCTTATCAAGTTCATTAGCAATCAATGAAGTAAAAAAAGAATATGCAAATAATTTAGAGGCAGAAAGAATTTGTCCAACTATTCATTCTGCAGAAATCAACAAAATATTTTTTGAGACGATAGAAGAAATAGGCTGTTACTACGATCCTCTCAGTATTCTTCGATAAATATCACCATTTTATCACTTTTTTTAAACAAAATTATTTTTTTGACTCGTCTATTAATCAAAATATAAATTTGTCCTATGAAAGTTTTGAGAGAATTAAAATCAAAAAAAATCTTAAAATCTGTATTAAAAGGTTCTCTTAAAACAAATGTATTTTTAATCCTTTTAGGGATTTTTTTTTCTACACTTGCTTTTGCAGCGGCTTTAACGGTTACTTGGTTAGATGGAAGAATACCCAAACATAATTCAAGTTGTCAGAATTCTGCTGGAGAGTACACAATGGAAAAAGACTCAACAGAAGATCCTCTTGATGTTGCTTTTAGCACAGATGGATTACAAGTATTTACCGCAAACTGGGATATGGAAGATCATCCCAAGCCTACTCCCAACCAATATGGTAATCTTTCTATGAATAGACTTTTGGAGCCGTTTGACGTTTCTAGATCCAAAAGAAATATTCTTGGAGATGTCGATTGTAACTTTATTGATTCTTTTAGAGTAGGTGTCTTGGCTGGTGATACATTGAATACTAGATTACGTGCCATGGTAGTTGCTGATGAGGGTAGAAAATTTTTTTTCGCCAGTTCAGCTGGAAAAATTTATAGATTTGATTTATCTACACCGAATGAATTTAAAACAGCTACATTTGTTGATAGTGTTATTCCTAACGCTGAATTACATAATTTTGCATTTAGTGATGATGGTAAAAAACTTTTTACTATACGTTATACTAGCAATACTCCGTTAGTAACAACTTATCAATTACCTGGTCCTTACGACATTAGCTCTATTACACAGATACATCAAGTCGATTTAACTGATATTGGTGTTACATTACCAGCTGGTACTAATTATGGAAGAGATATTGAATTTAGTAAGTCTGGTCATGCAATGTTTGTTTTGATTCAAAACACTGCGGGTAACACCACTGACACATCTGATATCTATCAATTTACTTTAGAAAAGAAATTTGACGTATCAACAGCTACACTTGTTGGGAACTATGATGTTAATAATTTTGGAAATAAAGCAAGTGGGTTAGGATATCCAGTAGGATTTGTTTTTTCGAATGATGGAATGAAGGTGTTTATTGTAGATATAGCACCTCCTATGAACAGTGTAGACCAAATAAATTCATATCAATTAGAGTGTCCTTATGGATTAGTAGCTTGTGTATCAGACCCAACTGCAAGTATTGGATCACAGGTTGAATTAGCTAAACAAAATATTGCTTTGAATATCTCTTCAATTTTTTACAGATTTGAATGGATCAAAAGAAATAGAGATGAAGAAAACTTCACCAGCCACAACATAAACATAAATTATCCAAATCCTTTATTGAAGAGTTTAGCAATGAGTTTGGAACCAGTTGCTAAAAAAAAGATAGCTACTCTTGTAAGTACCCCAAAAAAAGATCAGAAAAAGTCTAAATGGTCTTTATGGAGTTTGGCAGATTTATCGTTAAGTCACTTTGATAAACTAGGGTTTGAAAATGAAAAAAATATCAGAAATGAAGGAATAACACTTGGTGCTGATAGAAAATTCAGTGATAATAAATTTTTTGGTTGGGCAATAAGATATGGCAATGGCAGATCCAACATTGCCCGTTCTCAACAAAATATTCACATGGACTCTTTAACTTTAAATTTATATGGCATCATGCCAAAGGATAAAGAAAATTATTTAAATGCAGTTTTAGGCCTAAGTGCACTCAAAATAGATAGTCATTATTTAGGAAAAAAATCAGGAAAAAGATACGGTAAACAATTGTTTACTGCTATAGATTTTAGAACCAAAAATACCTATGGTAAATTAAATCTAACACCTACAACTAAATTTACTTTTGGAATTACAAGATTAGGTGAATATACAGATTTTTTAAGTGATGCAATCAATTCACCTACGCAAAACATAAGATACGATGAAGATACGTTTACAACTGGACAAATTTCTAGTGGATTTTTATTTGAGGCAGATCAGATAACAATAAATGATAAAACCTTTCAACCGATGGGAGGAATGGAATTTTATTATGATATGTCTCGTGATATTGACTACAATTATTCCATAGTAGGTTCCAATCAAGTTAATACGGATACAATTGATGGAGCATATCATAGACCAAATTTAAGAACCAGTTTAGGTTTTGAACTGATTTATCCCGACGGTCTTACTCTATCGCCTTTGTATGAAAAAACATTTGCACTTAAAGGATCATTAAATGAGAGTAAAGGTATTACAGAGAGATTTATAATTAAAATTAGTCGTTCAAAAGAAATGGATGGAAATAATTTTGCCCTAGATTTTGATCCCCTTAATCAAAATTATGCAAATGTCAGCTTCAATAAAAATCTTGGTAATCTTAATTTAAAATTAAATTCTAACTATAGTTTATTTGATAAAATTCCAGACTATGGGGCAAGTCTAGAGATTTCTGGAACTTTCTAGTTTAAAAGCGAATAACCAAAATATTACTTAAAAAAAAATAATCATTTTTATGGTATAGAAATTAATATTTTTTTAAAGAAAGACTTTTAACTTTTGACTTTATTGATATTTTTTAAATTATAATATGAGTTATGCAAAAAATAATAAATGGTCTAATATTATTTTTACTTGTATTTCAATTTACACATTTGAAAGCAGAAGTTAAACCAACTTTTGTACGCTCAGCAGACACTACTAATGTAAATCAAGCGATTGGAGTAACTTTAACTCCAGATGGAACCAGAATACACTTTTCTCAGTATGGAACTTCGCCTGTTATAACCCAGTATGATTTAAGTATTCCATTTAATGTGTCATCAATAGATACTGCTTCAATAGTTACTTTAAATGTAAATAGTGGCGATAGTGGTGATTTTTTAGTAAGTAATCGATTGGAAGGTCACACATTTAATAGCGATGGTACAAAACTATATGCAATAGATATGGCTGGGAATATGAATGTCCATAGTTTATCGACTCCTTATGATATATCTAATTTTTCAAAAGATGCAGATGATGGGGTAGATTGGGCAACCTTTGCAGCTGGTGAAGGTGGCTCGGATAGTGCTCGTAGGTCTCATGGTATACGTTTTAATAACGATGGAACAAAAATGTTCTTGATGGATGTCAACGGTACAGTTGGTATTGCTGAATTTAATCTAAGCACTCCCTTTTTGCCAGGTTCAGCAAGTTTTGGAAATTTTTTTGCAATAACCGAAAATTCTGCAACAATACAAGATTTTGATTTTGATGATGATGGTACAAGAATGTATGTTATTGAGTCAAACGAAGCATCAACAAATAATAAGATTTATGTTTATAAGTTAAGTACTGGTTTTGATACTTCAACAGCAACTTTCGTTGGAAGTGTAGCGAATGTTTTTAGTGCTGCAGGAGCTGATGGATCAGCAGGAGGTATGCGTTTTGCGAAAAATGGTATGAAATTTTATCAGGTTACTTGGGCTAGTACCTTAAAGAATAAAGTTTTTGAGTATGATCTAAGTTGCCCTTTTGGAATTGTAATTTGTGAAGCAGATGTTGCTACAGCAATAGGAGCTCAAGCAGAAATTGCTAAAAATATAATTTATCAAAATTCAAATACAATTTTCAAAAGATTCGATTGGTTACGTAGAAATGAGGAAAAAAGAAATTTAAACAGTCATAATATTAAACTAGATATCAATAATCCAATTTTAGCTTCATTTAAGCATAAGTTAGAGAACTCTTTAAAACATAATTTAGAAAACTCACTTAATAATAATCAATTTATTCATGCATCCTTAAAAGATAAAAATCCTTTTAAGAATATGAGGAATTGGTCTCACTGGTCTCACGTTGATATTTCATTTGGCAGAGTAGGAGAAAAAGGTTTCATTAAACCAAAAGACATTAGAACAAGAGGTATTATGTTTGGAGCTGATAAATTAATTGATAATAAAATTTTTGGCTTAGCTTTTCGATATGGCAATGATGATGTCAAAATTGATACTGGTTTAGGAAGTAAATTAGACGCCCAAGCATATACTTTAAATATGTATGGAAGTTTACCTCTAGATGGAAAATCAAATCTTAATACTCTAATTGGTGCAAGCTTTTTAAGCATTGATCAATTAGTTAAAAATACAGTTACAGGAGAAAGATACGGCAGACAAATTTTTACGTCAATGATTTATGAAAATGAAAACGAATATACTAGACATAATTTAACTCCGTTTGGTAAATTTGAGATAGGTATTACCCAACTTTCAGAGTATACGGATTTTGGTACCTCTGCCACAAACAGCGTAGATGTTCACGAAAGACTGACTTTTAAAACTGGAAATGCTTCGGGGGGTTTTAAGTTTGATGACACTGTATATCTAGATAATAAAACTCTAAACAGAAATGGTTTTGTAGAATATATTTTTGATTTAACTCCAGATATTGATCATTTTTATAAAAATCACATTGACAATACAACAGTAAGAAAAACTTTAAAAAAACATTCTTTGCATAATATTAGGGGAAATATTGGTTTTGAGTATGTAGAAATGAATGGTTATACTTTTGCAATCAACTATGAAAGATTTCAAAGTCTAAGTGATAGTGCTTACTCAGACAGTTTATTATTTAAATTAGGAAAAAAACAAGTTAATCAAGCTAATTTTGATGTGATTTATGATCCTACAAATAATAATAATACTGAAATTAGTTATTTAAAAAACTTTGGTAATTTTAATCTTAAATTAAATTCTAATTATAGTTTATTTAGTAAAATTCCCGATTATGGTGCAAATTTAGAGATTTCTGGTACTTTTTAACATTTTCAAATTCCAAATATATTTTTTATAAAGTGATTATGAAAAAAAATAAAATCTACATATTTTTATTTAATTTTTTGACTCTAATAACTTATTTTTTTTCTCAAAACGCGTATGCGAATTTTATATCATCCGGCGATAATCTTACTACCTCCAATTATGTAATACGAAAATTTGATGTTAATGCTCAATTAACTGATCCTAGAGAAATTACATTTAATAATGATGGAACAAAAATGTTTACAGTTGATACTAATGCAGACGACGTATTTGAATATACTCTATCAACACCATACGACATTTCGACAGCTGTTTTTGTCCATAACTTTTCACTGAATGAAGATAGTAGTAGTAGACCATTTGGTGTTAGGTTTAACAATGATGGATCAAAAATGTTTATTGCTGGAAGATCAGAACAAAGAGTATTTGAATATTCACTCTCTAGAAAATTTGATATATCATCAGCAACGTATACTGGAAATTTTATTGATGTTGCGGCGCAAGTTGACAAGGGTAAATTATTTGGTCTAGTTTTTAGTCCTGATGGTACAATGATGTTTGTTACTGAGAATGGATTTGGTTTGCATCAATATTCATTAAACAAAAGTTTTGATCTTTCGGGTGGAGCTAATTTTATAAGATCTGCTGAAGTGTCAACTGTTTCGGGTGGAAAACAATATACTGGTATAACGTTCAATCAAAGTGGTACAAGAATGTTTGTGGTAGACTCAGCATTTAATGAGATTAATCAATATACTTTATCTGAGGGTTTTAATATTTCGACAGCATCTTTTGATGGTGGTGCAACAGCAAAACAATTTTCACACCCAGATCCCACAGATGATGGTGACCCCCAAGGTATAGACTTTAGTCCCTCTGGGTTAAAAATGTATGTTTCACATCTTGCTGTTTCTGGTACTGGCACGAATGCAATGATTATAGAATATCACTTACCTTGTCCGTTCAATCTTTTTGCTGGAAAATGTACAGAGATTACAGAAGGAGATAGAAGAGGAGTAGCTGAAGCTCAAATTAATATTGCAAATAGAACAATTGAACACTCAACAGATACAGCGCTTAATCGTTTAAAATGGATTAGACGAAATAAAGATCTTCAAGATTTAAGCTTTAGAAATATTAAGCTTAATTTTTCTAATCAAATGTTAGCTTCTCTAGCTGAGGCTATTCAAGTTTCAACATCTCCTAAAGAAAAAAGTAAAAATAAAGACATCTTTTATTGGGCTGAGGGAAGTTTAGCTTTTGGTAGAGTTCGAGAAACCGATACATCATCAAAGAAAAAAATCTATACTGATGGTATTACTATTGGAGCTGATAAGTTTACAGATGATCGAGAAATAAAAGGGCTAGCGTTTAGATTTAGTCAAAATGACGTGAAAGTTGGTATTGATGGAAGTAGGCTAGATACAGATACTTACAATTTAACCTATTATTCGACTACTCCAGTAAAAGATGACAATAGATTTTTAGATACGGTTGTTGGTATTGGTGCACTTTATTCAGATATCTCAAGTGTTTTAGATGGAAATAAATTAACTGGAAATAGAAATGGTAAACAAATTTATGGAACTTTAAAATTGAAAGAGGAGATTAAAAAAGATGAACTTACCTTAATCCCTGCTGCTCAAATTGATTTAGGTTACACATTGTTAAGCAGCTATTCTGAAAGTGGAAAAACTGCAATGAGATTTGATAAACAAAGTATTCAGTCAAGAAATTTAAGATTATCTCTAGCTTCTGTTGAGGAACTTAACAATAAAAAATATAAAATGAAAAGACATGGTAAGATTGAATATCAAGCTAATTTACATCGGTCATCTAACATAAAATATTCTTACATTAGTGATAGTTCGACTAAATATGATACCGAATTAAATTCTGGAGCATTACACAATATTAATGGTGAAGTAGGTGTTGATATTATTTATGATGAAAACTTTAGTTTATTTTTTATTTATGAACAAAATTATAAACATAGAGTTGGTGCTACAAATAAAATTCATCTAGCAATAGGTTATCTACCGCAAAAAAATACTAATTTTGCTTTTAAAATCGAGGGAGATGATATTTTAAAATCAAAATATATTTATAGTAAAAATGTCAATGGTTTGGATATTGATTTTTATTTATTAAATAATAATGCAATAAGACCTGAAACATTTGATGAAATCGCTTTGAATTTAAGAAAAGTTTTTTAAAATTTTATTTTAAAAGTTCTAGAAGTTTATTTTCTTTCTCTAACGCTCTCACTTCATCATAACCACCAATGTGTTGGTCATCAAAAAATATTTGAGGAATAGTTCTTCTACCATTTGCTTTTTGAATCATTTCATCTTTTGCCCCGTCAACCTTTGCAACATTAATTTCTTCATAAGTTACATTGTTTCTTGTAAGTAATCTTTTGGCGGCTTCACAATAATTACACATGGGACCAGTATAAATTGTAATTTTTTTCATAAGTTATAGATAATCACCTTTTTTTATTTTACTAGTAATTTGTTTTCTTGAATATTCAAATTTTTTTCTGTGTTTGATACTTTTTTGATGAACTCTTTTTCTCCATAATCTAAATGAGGATGGTTTAAGAGATTTTCTCATTATCTTAATGACATCCGATTCTCTGTAACCAGTTTTTTTTTCGATATCTTCAAAAGTGATCCTATCGGCCCAGGCTGCCCAGATGACCCAATCTGGATCTTCATGATTTGGCTCTGGATTTTTGACGCGGGTAATTGGCCTGTGACCTTTTTTTTTCATAAATCCTTTATATTTGAAAAAAATCGATAATGCATTTTTTTTAGGATCTGTTATAGTGTGATTTGATAGTCCTACTTAGCCATCTTTAGCTCCCGGTTTTTTAGGACTATCTTTTTTTTTATGCTCCCCCTAGATTTTATCCTTTTTTTACAGATCATAATTTTTCTATTCATTACACCCGGAACTCCTCGGATAGTTATTATCTCTTATTCGATGAATTATGGAGTTAAAAATTGTATTTGGACAGCTTTAGGGGATGTCACAGCGAATTTATTTCAAGCAACTTTAGTAATTTTTGTTATAGGAACATTTTTGTTGGATAATCCAAACTTTTTAAACTTTTTTAAGTGGGTCGGAGTTATTTATTTAATGTATTTAGCTTATGATGTGTACAAATCTTCACCAAAAGATGTTAATTCAAAAATAATTAGCACCAAAAGTGTTTTTTCTTTTTATAAAGATGGTTTTTTAGTTGCAGGCACAAGTCCTAAGGCTTGGTTGTTCTTTCCTTTAATATTTCCCCAGTTTATTGACTTTAATACTAATTATATTGTTCAATTCTTAATCTTAATAACAACTTATGTTGTTTTAGATTTTATTTCTTTGATTGGTTATGCTTTGCTAGCACAAAAATTAATTATATGGATCAAAGCAAATCCAAAAACAATTAATACAATCTCAGCGAGTGTTTTAGTAATCATTGCGTTAATTATTATTGTTACACAACAATATTAAACCTATCTAAAGTTGTTTTTGCCTCTTGCAATAAAACAAAATTATTTATTTAATTAAGAATTAATTAATTAATAACAGAAGGAAATAAAATGAAAATAAACAAGATAATCTTGAGTTTTATTTCTGCAGTAGCAATTTTACTTTCAACTTCAGTTGTATCATTTGCAAAAGTCGTTGGTGATAAAATTGTTTTAGGTGCTGCTATTTCATTGACTGGAAAATATTCATCTAATGGTGTTCATACGCAAAACGGTTATAACATGGCTGTTGACAGAATTAATAGCATGGGTGGTGTTAAAGTTGGTGGAAAAACTTATAAGTTTGAAATCATTTATTATGATGATGAATCAAACCCAAAAAGAGCAGCTCAATTAGCAGAAAGATTAATCTCACAAGATGGTGTTGAGTTTATGCTTGGGCCTTATAGTTCAGGTTTAACAAAAGCAATTGCACCTGTTACAGAAAAATATGGTGTACCAATGGTGGAGGCAAATGGTGCTTCTAGATCTTTGTTTACTAAAGGTTACAAATATCTATTTGCAGTTTTAGCTCCAGCTAATTTATATCTTGATGTAGCTATTAGAACAGCAGTTGAGTTAAATGGTGGAAAAGGTGTAAGAATTGCACAAGCATTTGAACAAGATGCTTTTTCACAAGACGTAAGATTAGGGATTTTAGATGCAGCAAAAGAAACTGGATCTGAAATTATAATCGACGATAAGCTGCCAAAAGAGCTTAACGATATGGCTGCAACATTAGTTAAAGTAAAACAAATGAAGCCAGACGTTCTTGTGGTATCAGGACACACAAAAGGTGCATTAACTGCAATCAGACAAATTGCTGAAATGAAAGTTGATGTTCCAATGTTAGCAATGACACATTGTGATGCTGCGAAATTATCAAAACAACATGGTAAAAATTCTCAGTATGCATTATGTGCTTCTCAATGGCATAAAACCCTAACTTATAAAGATAACTTCTTTAAAGATGGTATGACTTATGCGGCAGATTTCCAAAAAGAGTTTGGATATGACCCGCCATATCAATCAGCAGAATCTTCTGCAGCATTGTTAGTGTTCAAGGATGCTTTTGAAAGAGCAAATTCTTTCGATCAAAAGAAAGTAAGAGATGCTCTTGCAGCTACGAATATGCAAACATTCTATGGAAATATTAAGTTCGCACCGGGCGGTCAAAATGTTGACAAGCCGATGGTACTTTTCCAAGTAATGTGTGATGGCGCTGGGAAATGTGAAAATAAAGTTGTAGCTCCACTGAAGTGGGCTTCAGCTAAATTGATTCACCCAATTCCTAAGTGGTCTGACAGATAATTGCAAATCTTTAAATACCCCCTAAATTCTAGGGGGTATTTTTTTTAGAGGTAAATTATGGATTTCATGGTTTTTCAGTATCCGATGATAACTGTTCAAGCTTGCTTGGACGGGATACTACTTGGAATTTTATTTGCGTTAATTGCTTATGGTATGGCTTTGCAATGGGGGGTGATGAATATCATAAACATTGCCCAAGGTGATTTAGTAATTCTTGGTGGTTATATTGCATACTTCATGTATCTTTATGGAATTCATCCAGCATGGGGGGTAATTGTATCCCCAATAATAATGTATTTTGTTGGTGTCGGTATTTATAAATTAGTAATCAATAAAGTCGTTGATAGAGACCTGTTTATCTCAATTCTTGCTACATTCGGTATAAGTATTCTTTTTATGCAGCTAATGAACTTTGCATTTGGTGCAGATGTTGTCTTAGCAAATTCAGGTTATGGCACTACATTTTTATTTGATAGCGCAGTAGTTTTGCCAAACTCAAAAATATTTTCGGCATTCGTTAGTATCGTTTTTGCTATTGGTTTAGTAATTTATATGAAAAAATCAAAACTTGGTCGAGCAATCAGAGCAACAGCTCAAAACGCAAGAGCTGCAAAGATTTTAGGTGTAGATACAGAAAAAGTTTATGCAGCAACTTTTGGATTAAATGCTGCTCTTTGTGGTGTTGCTGGAGCGCTAATTTCAATAACCTTTACAATACATCCTTATATGGGATTACCGTATACAATTAGATCATTTATGATTGTTATTGTTGCTGGACTTGGCAATTTACCTGGTGTTGCAATGTCAGGGATGGGTCTTGGTGTATTTGAAGAGTTTGCTGATTATATATTAGGAACAGAATTTAGAATAGGTTCAGTGTTTTTATTATTAGTTTTAATTCTCGTTTATAGAAGATTTAAACTTTCAAGAAAAAGAGAGTATCTAAAATAATGAGTAAAAATGTCATATTATATGCTGCAATTTTGATATTTGGACTCGCTGCGCCTTTTGTATTTCCAGCATTTAAAGTTCAATTATCTATTTTGTGTGTATTGATTGTTTTAGCCACCACTTGGAATATTCAGGGTGGGGAAATGGGATATAACACATTTGGAAATATTCTTTTCTATGGTTTAGGAATGTATTTGTGTGCTTCTGTACAGGTTGGCATGTTTTTTCCATTAGCAGAGTGGACAGAAAGTGGAGGAGAAAAAACTTTTGTACATACGCCCACACAGTTCTTTCAAGGAATGGCAGCTGGACTTGTAGTAGCCGCAGTTGTACCAACTATTGTTGCAGGATTAATTGGTTATGCCATCCTAGGACTTAGAGGACATTATTTTGCAATTTGTACTTTAGGTTTAGGCGTTGCTGCAGGAGAAATTTCTGGTGGTATAGAGATTATTGGAGCAGGACAAGGTTTTACCACACCACCTTTTCCAAACGTTGGTGGTCTAGAGGCAAGAGGAGAATTCTTTTATTTTTTAAGTTTTGGTGCACTTGTCCTTACATTCATAGCAGTGAGAGCGATTTACTCAACACGTTTTAGATTAATTCTTAATGCGATTAGGGATAATGAAGATAAAGCTGAGGCGATGGGAATTGAGACAATGAAATATAAAATAATTGGCTGGATGGTATCAGCATTTTTCTGCGGTTTAGCAGGTGGTATTATGGGCGGACTTGTTGGTTACATAGACTCTACCGATGTTGCTTTTGATGGAAGAGAGATGGGAGTATTTATGGTATTGATGGCAATTTTAGGTGGTAAAGGAACTTTATGGGGTCCTGTGATTGGCGCTACTGTATTTCATATTTTCAAAGAAGGATTTTGGACATTCTTTTTAGGTTGGCAGTATGTTGCTTTAGGTGTTTTGATCGTTGTCATTGTTATTTATTTCCCAGAGGGAATTATGGGATGGTTGAGAGAAAAATATCCTGAACGATTTGGTGAAGTTGTAGATGAGGCAGATCGAAAAGCACAGGTAGAACTGAAATGAGTATTTTAGAAGTAAATAATGTAAGTAAATCTTTTGGTGGTGTTAAGGCTAATGTTGACATTTCAATGTCAGTAGAAAAGGGAAAAATATTTGGACTAATTGGTCCAAATGGTTCAGGAAAAACAACTTTATTTAACTCCATTGTTGGTACTTATCCAATAGACCAAGGTTCAATAAAATTTAATGGAAAAGAAGTATCTGAATTACCAGTTCCTGTAATTGCTAAACTTGGTTTATTAAGAACTTTTCAACAAACAAGAATTTATGGAAAATTAAATTGTGTAGATAATATGCTAATCAGTCACAAAGGTAGTGATGAAAGTATATTAAAAATATTCTCAAAAATTCCTCAAGATTTGACTGAAAAAGCAGAAAATCTTTTAAATTTTGTAGGACTTTATCAAAAAAGAAAATTAAGAGCTGGCGACTTATCTTTTGGTCAGCAAAAATTACTTGAGTTGGCAATGGCCTTAATGAATGAACCGGAAATGCTTTTATTAGATGAGCCAACCGCAGGTATCAACCCAACTTTAATCAATGGAATAATAGACAGACTAATTAAAGTAAACCAAGATTTTGGAATAACTCTTTTAGTTATCGAACATAATATGAGAGTTATAATGCAATTAGCAGAAAGTATTTATTGTTTAGCTCATGGTAAAATGCTTGCTAATGGAACACCGGATGAGATTAAAAACGATAAAAGAGTAATTGATGCATACCTGGGGGCACAATAATGTCTAATCAATATGAAGTATTAGGAAAGGCTCCTCAAGCAGATGATTTAAAAAAACTTTCACCTAACGACATTCATCTTACGATTAAAAATATGAATGCTGGTTATGGGAAGATGGAAATTTTACATAATTTTGATCTTTATGTTAGTAAGGCTCAATCACTTTGTTTAATAGGTCCAAATGGTGCTGGTAAATCAACAATTCTTCATTCAATTTATGGATTTACCAATATTTTTTCTGGGAAAATAGAAATTGATGGAAAAGAAATAACCAATTTATCACCAGCTGAAAAATTAAAATCAGTTGGTATTGCATATATTTTACAAGATAATTCTGTTTTCCCTGATATGACAGTTGAGGAAAATCTTTTAATGGGTGGATTTATCAAAGATAAAACAGAGGAGTCATTTCAAGAAGCTGAAAGAATTCTTGAGAAGTATGAAAGATTAAGAAATAGAAGAAATCAACCTGCAAAAGTTTTGTCTGGTGGTGAAAGAAGGTTATTGGAAATTTCAAGAGCGCTGGTTATGAAACCATCAGTTTTATTAGTTGATGAACCTTCGATTGGCTTAGAGCCAAGATATATTGAAATGGTATTCGAAATTTTAAGAGACCTTCAACAAAATGAAAAAAAAACAATTATCCTTGTTGAGCAAAATGCAAAGAAAGGTTTAGAGTTTGCTGACATCGGTTATGTTTTAGTATCAGGACAAACTGCAATAGCAGGTAAAGGAGATGAACTCTTAAATAATCCTGATGTTGGACGCCTATTCCTGGGCGGTTAATGATTGATTCAAAATATTTTTTGAAAGGTTTTGCATCAATCAAAGGTGTTGGCAGTCCAGCTATAGCCTTAGGAGCTAGCTTTATAGCAATTGGGGCTCTTTTAAAAAATATTGGTTTTACAATTCAAGAAAGTCTTTTTTCAACTTTTTTAACTTATGCCTTACCTGGTTCATTGGTGATGGCAGAGTCACTCATAATTGGTTCATCATTAATAAATATCTTCATTGCTGTTTGGTTAGTAAATGCGAGATTGTATCCAATGACAGTTTCTTTAATGCCTTTGTTGATGCACCAAACACAACCTAAATGGAAATATTATTTATCATGTCACTTTATTGCCGTCTCATCGTGGTTAATTATGAAGGATAATTATGAAGAAATAAAAAAAGAGGCAAGGATAGATTTTTGGATTGGTATTGGTACAGCAACCTGGTCGGTAGCAATTTTCTCTACATTTATCGGCTACATTGCATCAGACTTTTTGAATAGAGATATGTTAATTGGGTTAGCAATAATTAATCCAATTTATTTTACTTGTATGATGGTGGGGGCGATGAAAACTATTAAAATTAGTTTATCAATCATCCTGGGTGCAATATTAGGTCCGGCTTTTTATTTTATATCTCCAGAGTGGTGTATTTTATTTGGTGGTTTTGTGGCTGGAACAATTGCATTTTTTATTGGAGAAATTAATGACAGGTAATATTTTTTTAGTAATCTTAATAACTTCATTAGCGACATTTTTGTCTAGATTTTTAGGTGTTGTAAGTTCAGAAAATATTAAAGAAACTTCCAAAATATTTAGATGGTTTAATTGCTTGGCATACTCGACGTTGGCAGCATTAATAGCTAGGATTGTAATTTTTCCATCAGGATTATTATCTGAAATAGATTACTTAATAAGACTCATTGTAATAATTTTATCAATTGGGCTTTTTTTTATCACTAAAAAAAATTTAGTTTACCCAACAATTTTCTCTGCTATCATACTTACACTTTTTAGTAGTTATTTATGATTGAGAAAATTGACGGATTTGAAATTTATGAAAATAAGCAATCTCCAAGGATAATTAACATAGATATAGGAGATGAAATTTTAAATAAACTTATCTTTCCTTTTAATAAGTTTGATATTACTGCATTAGAATATAAACCGTTTACCAGATTTACTATCGCAAAAAGTTTAGATGATTTAAGTAATAATAAATTATCTAAATTAATTAATAAAATTATTAGAGATCGAAATACAGGTTGTTTTATTATTAAACCTAAAAATTTAATAACTAAAATTGATGATAGTTTTTTAGTAAAGCTTTCAACTGCTGTTGCACATCTTGTTGGGAACCCTAATCATGATGCAATGGCTGGTAAATACTATGCTAGATTTCATGTTAAACATGAGGATAAAAGTGATTCATATTTAAGAAAAGCTTATAAAAATATGGATCTACATACTGATGGAACCTATGTAAAAGAAAAAACTGATTGGTTGTTAATGTCAAAAATAGAGGAAAAAAATGTTGAGGGTGGAGAAACTGCCATGCTTCATCTCGATGACTGGGAACATTGTGATGAATTATTTAATGATCCTGTCGGAAAAGAAGATTTTCTTTGGGGTTCTCCGAAAAGTAAAAATATTGATTATAAAGTTGAACATCCAGTATTTTCATCTGATAAAGATGGAAGAGCTCAAATTTCATATATTGATCAATTTCCTGAACCTAAAAATATGAAACAAGGTACTTTTTTACAAAAATTATCTGATAGTTTAGAGGAAAGTAATAAGAAGATCATAACTAAACTTCCAGTGGGATCATCTGTAGTAGCAAATAATTATTTTTGGCTTCATGGCAGAAAAGCCTTTAAAGAACACAAAGATTTAAGTAGAGAGTTATTACGAATTAGAGGTTCTTTTTTTATTAATTAATATAAATTAATCACTATAAGATATTTATGAAATTAGGTTTTATAGGAACTGGAAAAATAACATCTTCAGTTATATCTGGAATATGTTCTTCAAAGATTAATTATAAAAAGATATTTATTTCATCACGAAATAGTCTTATTGCAAAAGGATTAAAAAAAAAGTTTAAGAAAATATTTATTGAAAAGGATAATCAAAAAATTGTTGATAATTGTGATTGGATTTTTTTGGCAGTCACACCAACTGTTGGTGAAAAAATTATTAAAAATTTGAGATTTAGATCTAGTCAAACAATTATAAGTTTTATCTCAACTATAAATCTTTCAGACCTTCGAAAAATGATAAAAGTAAAAGCTGACTTAGTAAGAGCTATTCCACTTCCGCCAATTTCTCTTAAAAAAGGACCAGTGCCTATCTGCCCACCAAATAGAAAGGTTAAAAATTTTTTTAATAAAATTGGATCTACTATTGAAATTAAAAATGAAAAATTATCAATTAATTTTTGGTCAACGTCAGGAATGATGGCATCTTATTATGAAATATTAAATGTGATGAGTACTTGGTTGATAAAAAAAGGTATTAAAAGATCTGATGCACAGAAGTATATAACAACTTTATTTTTAGCCTTATCTGAAGATGCAGTCGTAAATTCAAAAAAAGATTTAAGACATTTAGTTAAAGAATCTCAAACTCCAAAAGGTTTAAACGAACAAGGTTTAAAAGAAATGAGTAAGAGAGGGGCCTATAAATCTGTAGTAAATGCACTAAATAAAATTTACCAAAGACTTAACAAATAATTAATGTCAGAAAATATTTTAGAAATAAACAATCTATCAAAATATTTTGGTGGATTAGCAGCGGTATCAGATTGTTCACTTAAAGTTAAGAAGGGAACTATAACTGGAATAATCGGTCCTAATGGATCAGGAAAAACTACCTTATTTAATTTGATTGCTGGAAATCTAAAATGTTCAGCTGGTAGTGTCATGTTTAACAACGAAAATATAACTGATGTACCGGCATATGAATTATTTTCAAAAGGTTTACTTAGAACCTTTCAAATTGCACATGAATTTACAAATTTATCAGTTTTAGAAAATTTAATGATGGTTCCTGGTAACCAGTCAGGTGAACAATTGATAAATGCTATATTTAAACCTTCATTAATCATGAAAGAGGAAAATATTATTAAGCAAAAAGCCATTGAAGTTATAGAGTTTTTAAATTTAGGGCATTTAAGAAATGAGCTAGCAGGAAATTTATCTGGTGGTCAAAAAAAATTATTGGAGCTTGGTCGAACAATGATGGTAGATGCAAAGTTAGTTCTATTAGATGAAGTCGGTGCAGGTGTGAATAGAACACTACTGAAAGACCTTGGCACAGCTATTGAAAAACTAAATAAAGAAAAGGGATATACATTTTGTATGATTGAACATGACATGGATTTCATAGGGAGATTATGTGATCCTGTGATTGTAATGGCTGAGGGATCAGTATTATTTGAAGGTTCAGTGGAAGATGCAAAAAAAGACGAAAAAGTAATTGAAAGTTATTTGGGCAGGGGATCAAAAATTAAGGATAATTGATAATGGCATTTTTTGAGGGAAATAAGATGACTGGTGGATATGGAAATGGTCCAGATATTATTAATTCGTGCTCAGTGAATGTCGACAAAGGTGAAATTGTTTCAATCTTAGGTCCTAATGGTGCGGGAAAATCAACAGCGATGAAGGCAATGCTAGGTTTATTAAATTTAAAATCTGGCTCAGTCATAATTGACAATAAAGATATTACACAATTATCTCCACAAGATAGAGTTAAGTCAGGAATTTCATTTGTACCTCAAACGAAAAATGTTTTTGCAGGAATGACTGTTGAGGAAAATTTAGAAATGGGAGCCTTCTTAATTAATGAAAGTTATAATTCAGTAATCAATGAAATCTATGAGTTGTTTCCAATATTAAGTGAAAAAAGAAATCAATTAGTTGGTGAATTATCAGGAGGGCAAAGACAACAAGTTGCACTTGGTAGGGCACTAATGATCAAACCATCAGTTTTAATGTTAGATGAACCAACCGCAGGAGTTTCACCAATTGTAATGGATGAATTGTTTGATCATATTGTAAAAGTTAAACGTACAAATGTTGCAATACTTATGGTGGAACAAAATGCCAAACAAGCACTAAGTATTTCAGACAGAGGTTATGTGTTAGTCACAGGAGAAAATCGTTATTCAGGATCAGGAAAAGAATTACTAAATGATCCAAGAGTAAGGAGTTCATTTTTAGGCGGTTGATATGGATTATATAAACGCGATTGTACTTTTATTAAATTATATTTTTGTACCAGCATTAGCCTATGGATCTCAATTAGCTTTGGGTGCAATTTTTGTAACATTGATATATGGGATCTTAAGGTTCGCAAACTTTGCTACAGGAGATATGATGTCTTTTGGAACCATGGTTACGATTTTGTTTACATGGTATTTTCAATCTTTAGGAATAAGCTTAGGCATTTTACCAACTGCTCTCATCGCAATTCCTTTTGCTATTATATTTATGGTTGGTTATATGCTTTTGGTAGATAAATTTGTTTTTAAATATTATAGAGTTAATAAAAGCCCCCCTGTTCAATTAGCAATGGTGAGTATTGGAGTAATGTTCGTTACCCAAGCCGTTGTTCGAATAATCATTGGCCCATCTGATAGAAGATTTTTTGATGGTGAAAAATTTTTAATTAAAGCTGGTGAGTTTAAAGAAATGACAGGACTTAATGAAGGCCTCGCAATCAAATCAACCCAGGTAATTACAATTGTTGTAACATTAATTTTAGTATCAACTCTTTTTTGGTTTTTAAATAAAACAAAAACAGGAAAAAGCATGAGGGCTTATTCTGATAATGAAGATCTTGCATTGTTGTCTGGAATAGATCCAAAAAAGATTGTTATGATTACATGGATAATAGCGGGAGTTTTAGCTACAATTGGTGGAGCATTATATGGTTTAGATAAAAGTTTTAAACCATTTACTTATTTCAATAATATGCTCCCAATTTTTGCTGCAGCTATTGTTGGGGGTATAGGAAATCCTTTTGGTGCATTTTTAGGTGGATATGTAATCGCATTTTCTGAAATTCTTTTAACTTATGCTTATAAAAAATTTTTCATGTATCTATTGCCTGAAAGTTTAGAGCCAAATACTTTAGTACAATTACTATCAACAGATTATAAATTTGCAGTATCATTTTCAATTCTAGTCATTGTACTGCTTTACCGACCATCTGGAATTTTTAAAGGAAAAATATTGTGAGAAAAAATTTAAATGTAATTGCAGCTTATACCATAATGATGGGATTAATTATTCTTGTTGGAATTTTTCAATCTTGGAATATAGCTTTATCAATTTTTAACCTTTGTTTGATTTCAGCAGTCATGACAATGGGAGCTAATATTCAATGGGGTTATGCTGGTCTTATTAACTTTGGTATAATGGGCTATACTGCCCTTGGTGGTTTAGCTGCAGTTTTAATCTCTGTTGATCCCGTTCAAGAAGCATGGAGCGCAGGTGGATCTAATATTTTATTAAGTCTTTTACTAATAATAGGAATGGTATTAGCCGTAAGATACGTACTAAAAAAATATGAAAAATCAAAAGTTAGAACCTATATTATTGCAACTATTATAATTGCAGGAATAATAATCATTAGATTTGTATCTGAACCTGGGATTGAGGCAATAGAGGAAGTAGATCCTGCAAAAACAGGATTTCTTGGTGGATTTGGTCTGCCGATTATTTTTTCTTGGATCGTTGGTGCTCTATTTGCAGGTGGGTTAGCATTTGTAATTGGTAAAGTTGCCTTAGGTTTAAGGGCAGACTATCTGGCAATAGCTACTTTGTTAATATCTGAAATTGTTATAGCAATAATTAAGCATGAAGATTGGCTGACCAGAGGTGTAAAAAATGTTATTGGATTGAAGCGCCCTGCACCTTATGAAGTTAATTTACAACAAACAGATTGGTTTATAAATTTAGTTGAAAAATTTAATTTAAGTAAATTGAATTTAATAACAGATTTAACTGAGAGACAGGCTGCTCTAAATCAATTTGTCATTGAAGGATCATCAATTTTTGTAAAACTTTGTTATTCAGGTTTGTTTTTAATTGTTGTTATCATTCTATTAATTCTAACTCAAAAAGCTCTTTACTCTCCGTGGGGTAGAATGATGAGAGCTATTAGAGATAACGAAGAGGCAGCAAATGCAATGGGCAAAAATGTGGTGAAACAACATTTGCTAATTTTTGTTTTAGGTTCAGCTATAGTTGGGATAGCTGGTGCTATGTTAGTAACGCAAGATGGATTATTTACCCCAGGCAGCTACAGACCTATGCGATATACTTTTTTAATTTGGGTGATGGTCATAGTAGGTGGTAGTGGTAATAATTTTGGTGCAATTCTAGGAGGCTTTGTGGTTTGGTTTTTATGGATTGAGTCAGCACCTATTGGATTATATTTAGTTAATTTAACAACAGCTGGTTTGGCTGACACTCATTTTTTAAAAGTTCATTTAATTGAAAGTGTTCCATATTTTAGATTTTTAATGATGGGAATAGGCCTGTTATTGATAATGAGATATAGACCAAAAGGTATACTTCCAGAAAAAATAGAAATAAAATAAAAAGATGAAATATATAATTTTAGGTGCAGCCTTTGCTTGGGCTTTATATATGGCTGATAAATATTTATTTTTTTAAAAAAAACCCCCAACATAAAAATGTCAGGGGTTTTAATTTTAAGATAAATTATCTTTGTTTTTTAGTTTTGAATTTTCCGCCTTTAACTTCTTGTTCTAAGAAAGAACCTTCAGCTTCACCGACGCTAGTAAAATTAACTCCTGTTGCACCTTCATAGTCAACTTTTTTACCTTTAGCTAATAAATCTAAACCTTTTTTAAGTTCACCTGGATAAATTTTTGTTCCAGGGCCGTTAGCAACATCCATTACATTTTTTGCAATTGACGCTCTGTCAGCTGAATTACCTGCTTGCATAGCTAAAACAATTAAAGCAGCTGCATCGTATGACTCTCCAGTGTAAGGACCAGAACTATCAATACCAGCAGCTTTTGCTACACCTGCAAAAACTCCAGCACCTTTTCCAGTTGAACCTGGCATTGAACCAAAAGACTTTCTTAAATCTTTCCCAAATGCATCAACTAATGATTGACCAATCATACCATCTGACAAAATAAATCTGTCAAATGCACCAGAGTCTAAAGAAGCTTGAATAATACCTTTTCCACCTTGGTCAAGATATCCAATAACAGCTACTGCATCACCACCTGCTGAAGCTAGTGTTGCAACCTCAGAAGAATAATCTGCTTTTCCATCTTCATGAGCATTTACTGTAGTTACTTTTATTCCATGAGCTTCTACTGCTGCTTTATAAACATCAGCTAAACCTTTACCATAATCGTTGTTTGTATAAGTAATAGCTACACTTTTTACTTTTCTATCTTTAGTAATATCTGCAAGAATTTGTCCACCTCTAGCATCTGATGGAGCAGTTCTGAAGAAATACCCTTTATCATCTAGAGTTGTTAATCCTGGAGATGTTGCAGAAGGTGAAATCATAACCACACCATTTGGTACAGCAACATTTGATGCAATAGCACCTGTTACACCTGAACAATCAGCACCCATGATTGCAGCAACACCTTGTGCAATAACACCTTCAGCTGCCGCTGTCGCAGCTGCTGAGTCAACACAAGTTGAGTCTGCTCTTACTACTGAAATTTTTTCTCCACCTAATAGTGAACCTGAGTCAGATGCTTCTTTAAAAGCAAGTTCTGCAGATGCAGCCATAGCAGGTGTAAGAGATTCTATAGGACCAGTGAATCCTAAAATTATTCCCATTTTTACTTCTGCAAAAACATTCGTTGTAAAACTTGATACAAATATAAATGCAGCAATAATTAATTTTCTCATTATATTCCTCTATTTGTTAACAATTTATAAAGGCTAAATTAAATCCTATTTATATAGATTTTCAACCGCCAAATTATCTTATTTTATAATGTCTTTATTTAAACTAGACTGATTATTAAAGATTTTAAACGATTTTAATGAAGTCTAATAAAATTCAACCACAATTTATAAAAAAATATAATCCTAGAATAGGATTAATTGCTTTAGCTACAGATTTTATAATTGAAAAAGACTTTATCAAAATAATTAAAGATAAAGATATAGATTTTTTTGTAAATAGAATTGAATGTTATAATCCTTTATCAAAAGAAAATTTAATTAAAATGTCTGAAAAAGTCACAGATGTTACTAAAAATATTTTACCAGATGAAAACATAGATTGTGTTGTATACGGATGTACCTCTGGAACTATAGCCGTTGGACATGATACCATCGAAAGAAAAGTTAAAGAAGCGAAACCAAAAGCAAAAATTACAACGCCTAGCACTGCAGCTATTAAAGCATTAAAAAAGTTAAAAATAAAAAAAATAGCAATATTTACTCCTTATAGTAAAAAATTAAATGATGAAGTTATAGATTATTTTTCAAGTCAAGGTTTTGTTATTGTTGCAAATACTTATCTAGATATTGCAGCTGACTATGACATTGGAAAAGTAGATCAAAATTTTTTATTTAAAGCTTTATCGCAGATAGAAATCAAAAATGCTGATGCCTTATTCATTTCGTGCACAGCTTTACCAGTTTTAAATATAATTGAAAGATTAGAGAAAGAATTAGGTAAGCCTGTCATTACAAGCAATCAATCGTTAATATGGGATACTTTAGAAAGTATTGATATGAACAAAAATATTCTAGGTTTTGGAAAATTATTTAATTTAGATCAATGAGTCTTTTTACAAAAGAAGAATATAATAATAGATTAAAAAAAGTTCAAAAAATGATGCTAGATAAAGGCATCGAATTATTAATTTCTCACGATACGAATAACATAAATTACTTAACAGGTTACGATGCTTGGTCTTTTTATTACGCTCAATGTGCAATAGTCCATGTTAATGCTGATGAGCCTTTATGTTTTGTTAGAGATCAGGATGCAGGTGGAGCTTATCTAAAAACATATTTAAAGAAGGAGAATATAATCGTGTATGATGAACACTACATTCATACTTGGCCTAAGCATCCTTATGATTATTTAGTGGAGATAATTAAGAATAAAAAATGGGATAAGCTTTCTATTGGTTTAGAGATGGATGCACATTATTTTACGGCATTCTGTTATCAGAAAATTAGGGATGGTTTACCCGATGCCAAGATCAAAGACTCTGAAAGATTAGTTAATTGGGCTCGTCTAGTAAAATCAAATACTGAAATAAATTTTATGAAATCTGCTGCAAAAATTTCAGAGGTTGGAATGAAAAAAGCTTACGAAGTAATAAGTCCTGGGGTTAGACAATGTGATGCTGTTGGCGAAATTCAAAAAGCTTTGTTTTATGGAACCCCAGAATTTGGTGGAGAATACGCCAGTATTGCAACATTGCTTCCTACCGGAAAAGGAACATCTGCTTCACATCTAACCGCAACACAAGATAAATTTATTGATGGTGAGGCTACAATTGTTGAACTTTCTGGAGTGTATAAGCGTTATCATGCACCGATGGCCAGAACTATTTTGCTTGGAAAACCTGATCAACTTAAAATTGATACCATGAAAAAAACAATTGAGGCGCTTCAATCTGGAATTGATGCAACCAAACCAGGAAATACTGTAGATCACGTTGCCCAAGCATTTTGGAAAATATTAGATAAATATGGAATAGAAAAAAAATCTAGAACTGGTTATTCGATTGGAATTGGTTATCCACCAGATTGGGGAGAACATACATTAAATATTTATAAAGGCGATATGACAATTTTGGAGCCTAATATTTGTTTTCACATGATAGCGGTTATGCAATTTGGTGAATGGGGTGTTGAAGCATCAGAGGCAATAAGAGTTACAGATCAAGGAGCAGAATTATTTTGTAATATGTCTAAAGAACTTCACGTTAAAAGCTAGTTATTAAAGGTTGAAATTTATTCTTACAAATGTTTAAAAGTTGATTAAAATTATGGCTCTTAAAAAAGATTTCGTCAAATTCGATAAAGTAGATAAAAGCTATGACGGCAAAGTATTAGTCGTTAAGGATCTTCAATTAGATATTGAAGAAGGTGAGTTTGTAACTATGTTAGGACCCTCTGGCTCTGGAAAAACAACTTGCTTAATGATGCTGGCAGGATTTGAAACACCAACTAATGGCGAAATATATTTAGATGGTAAGGCTATCTCAAGTATACCTCCGCATAAAAGAGGAATTGGAATGGTGTTCCAGAATTATGCGCTATTTCCTCATATGACAGTTTATGAGAACCTCGCCTTTCCATTAAGAGTTAGAAAAATTCCAAAAGATGAGGCAGATAAAAAGATTGATAAGGCGTTATCAATGGTTTCACTTCAAGGTTTTGCATCAAGAATGCCGGGACAATTATCAGGTGGTCAACAACAAAGGGTAGCTGTAGCGAGATCATTAGTATTTGATCCTCAACTAGTTTTAATGGACGAACCTCTAGGAGCTTTAGATAAAAATTTGAGAGAGAGTATGCAATATGAAATTAAACATATACATGAAAACATTGGGGTAACTGTAGTTTACGTAACTCATGATCAAAGTGAAGCATTAACCATGTCTAATCGTATTGCTGTTTTTAATGATGGAAAAGTTCAACAGCTTTCAAGTCCGGATGAGCTTTATGAAAAACCTGTAAATTCTTTTGTTGCTGAATTCATTGGAGAAAATAATACTTTTGTGGGCGAAGTTTCAGATATTTCAGGTGGTAAGTGTAAGGTTAAAATAGCTAACACAGATATACTTGCAAACCCTATTTCTGTAAAAGGTAAAGGTGAGAAAACTAAGATTTCTTTAAGACCTGAAAGAGCATTAATTAATCCAACTGATCAAATGGACAATATACATTCTGGAAAGATTGAAGAAGTAATATATCATGGAGATCATACAAGAGTAAGAATAAATCTTTTAGGCAACAATCAATTTATCTTAAAGGTCCCTAATAGTTCAGCCAATTTAGATATCAAGCTTGGCAAAGATATCAAGATAGGTTGGAACAGTGAAGATGCTAGAGCGTTAGATCCCTCTTAGACCACCAATATATTGCTAAATTAACTAAAATGGGCTGTTGACTCTCATTATCGATCTTGTTGTAATTGATTTTTATAAAAAACGTTTAAACGGAGGAAAAATGAAAAAACTAAGTAAAGTATTACTAGCTATTTCTTTTGTACTTTCACTAACTACTTCAGCATTTGCAACAACAGTAACTGCAGTGTCATGGGGTGGGGCTTATACTGAGTCTCAAAAGTTAGGTTATGGTGATCCTACAGCTAAAAAACTTGGCATAAATATTGCCTGGGTTGACTATTCTGGTGGATTATCTGAGATTAAAGCACAAAAAGAAGCTGGTAAAATCACGTGGGATATAATCGACGTGTTTGCAATGGATACTATTACTGGATGTGATGAAGGATTATTTGTTGAATTTGATTTCGATAAAGACTTCCCACCAGCTCCAGATGGAACTCCAGCAAGTAAAGATTTCTTTACTGCAATGCCTAGTAAGTGTGCTGTAGGAAATATTTTATATTCTTGGAATTATGCTTATAACACTAATAATGTTAAAGGTACTCCAAAGACTATCAAAGATTTCTTTAACACTAAAAAATTCCCTGGAAAAAGAGCTATCTACAAAAGCGCTTTAACAAACTTAGAGATTGCTTTAGCAGCAGATGGTATTAAACCAGGAAAAGGTGGAGCAAAAATCTACAAAGCTTTAGAAACAGAAAAAGGTGTTGAAAGAGCAATGAATAAGATCAAAGAACTATGTACAGACCCTAAAGGTGGATGTGTATTTTGGTCTGCAGGTGCTCAACCACCAGAACTGTTAGTATCAGGTGAAGTAGTAATGGCTACTGGTTGGAATGGTAGATTCTTCAATGCTGAAATTGGAGAAGGTGCACCAATCAAACAAGTTTGGGATGCCCAAGGTCTTGACTACGAGTATTTCGTACAAGTTAAAGGTGGACCAAACGATGCTAATGGTATGGCTAAAAAAGCTTTAGCTATGATGACTAGCGCAGAGATGTTAGCAGGAAGTGCTAAATACATCGCATATGCTCCTTGGAGAAAATCTTCAATTAGCATTATGGAAAAAGGTGAGCCTTGGTATAAAGATGGTAAGACTAACATGGTACCACAAATGCCAACTGCACCGGCTAACACTAAAAACTACTTCCTAGTAGATCCAATTTTCTGGGCTGACAACGGCACAGAGCTTGGTGAAAAATGGGAAGCTATGAAAGCTGGTCTATAATTTAAGTTTTAAACAACTTAATTATATATTATAATTTAAGGGCGGTTATTATTAACCGCCCTTTTTATTTATGAGCTCTGAAACAAAACAAATTCTAACAACAGATGGGATACCTTTAGAGGTAAGTCTTAAAAAAGCAGAGAGAAAGAATAAAATCAAAGCCTTTTTACTTGTTGCTCCTTTATTGTTGTTCTTAATAATAACTTATGTTTTTCCAATAGGGGATATGTTATTCAGAAGTGTTGACGATAAAATGGTAACGCAAATGCTTCCAAAAACTTTTAAGGCAATGGAGACCTGGGATGGTCAAGAGTTACCTGATGAAGAAGTTTTTGCTGCTTTTCATGAAGATTTCATAAAATTAGTTGAGGATAAACGTGAAGGTAAGTTATCTACACAGTTAAACTACACAAAAAATGGATTTAAAAGTATTATTAAAAAATTAAGAAGAAAATCTAAATCATTTGAAGAGGGAAACTACAAAGAACAAATAATGTCAGTTCATAAAAGATGGGCTGATGTTGAGTACTGGAGAGCAATTAAAAGAAGAGCTCCTGAGTTTACAGGTCAAAAATATCTAAAGGGTATGGACATGTACGTAAATGAAGAAGGAAAAATAGTAAGTGTAGAGGAAGATAGAAGAATTCATAGAGTGTTATGGTTGAGGACTCTTGAAATTGCATTTTTTGTAACAGTTTTTTGTTTCTTAATGGCTTATCCAATAGCCCATTTATTGGCTACTTTACCTATGAAGTATAGTAACTTATTAATGATCTGTGTACTGCTGCCGTTCTGGACTTCATTACTTGTGAGAACTGCAAGCTGGATGATTTTGTTGCAGCAACAAGGGATAGTAAATGATTTCTTTGTTGGAATTGGATTAGTAGCTGACGATAATAGACCTGAGATGATGTACAACAAAACAGGAAGTTACGTTGCGATGACACAAATATTGCTACCATTCATGGTTTTACCCCTTTATAGTGTCATGAAAACTATCTCACCTAGCTTAATGAGGGCAGGAAAATCATTAGGTGGAACGCCATTCGTGGCATTTTGGAAAGTTTATTTTCCATTAACAATCCCAGGAATAGGTGCGGGCTGTTTATTAGTATTTATTTTAGCGATAGGTTATTACATCACCCCAGCCTTAGTTGGTGGTGCATCTGGAACTTTAATAAGTAACCAAATTGCTTTCCATATGAAAAGTACTCTTGATTGGAGCTTTGCATCAGCAATGGGATTAATGTTGTTGAGTGGAGTATTGGTAATTTATTGGCTTTATAACAAACTAGTTGGAATTGATAATATTAAATTAGGATAATCAAATGGCTTTACCAAAATATACTGAACCACATTATAGAATTTGGCATTATATTTATCTTACAATTTGTGGTGCTGTTTTCTTTTTCCTAATTGCACCTTTGTTTGTAATATTCCCATTATCATTTAACGCAGAAGAATTTTTGAGTTTTTCTGATGGAATGAAGCGTTTAGATCCAGATGCATTTTCTTTAAGATGGTATAAGGATATGATTTACGGAACAAAAAATCCATGGGGACTTGCTGCTAAGAATAGTTTTATCATTGCGATTTTTGCAACAATTGGATCAGTGATACTTGGGACAGTTGCGGCTTTAGGATTGAGCAGCCGACATATGCCATATAAAGGATTAATAATGGCTGTATTAATTTCACCAATGATTGTGCCATTAATTATTTCTGGTGTTGCAATATTTTTCTTTATGGCAAAAGCGGGTTTAGCAGCAACTCATACAGGAATAGTATTAGCTCATATTATATTAGGAACACCTTTTGTAGTAATTACAGTCACAGCCACTTTGTCGGGGTTTGATCATAGTGTTACTCGAGCAGCTGCAAGCTTAGGAAGTGATCCAGTAAATACTTTTATGAAAATTACCTTACCTTTAATTTTACCTGGAGTAATTTCAGGTGGGTTATTTGCATTTGTAACTTCGTTTGATGAAGTTGTGGTTGTTTTATTTTTAGCAGGATTAGAAAATACGACAATCCCAATTCAAATGTGGACAGGTTTACGAGAGCAATTAAGTCCAACAATATTAGCTGTTGCGACTTGTCTAATTATACTATCAACATTAATATTAGTGACTGCTGAGCTTTTACGAAGAAGATCTGAAAGACTCAGAGGTATTAATCGTTAGAAAAATAATTTCATGAGGATAAAGAATGTAGTAGTGATAGGGTCTGGAACAATGGGCAGTGGAATAGCAGCTCATTTGTGTAATGCAAATATACCCGTAACTCTTTTAGATTTAAAAACTGAAATAAGTGAAAATGCCAGAGAAAGAATTCACAAATCTAGACCACCTTTATTAATTGATAAATCTAAAATAAAAAATATTAAAGTTGGTAATATTGAAGATGACTTTTCAGTAGTTGAACAAGCTGATTGGGTTGTTGAGGCAGTTGTGGAGAGAATTGATATCAAACACCAAATTTATGAAAAAATTTTTAAAAGTAGAAAAGATGGTGCGATTGTCTCTTCCAACACTTCTTCAATACCAATTAAAGTTTTATCTCAAAATTTAAATAAAGAGCAAAAAAAAGATTTTTGTATCACTCATTTTTTTAATCCAGTTAGATATATGGGTCTTTTAGAAATTGTTAAAAATGAAGACAATGACTTAAATAAAATAAATCAATTAAAAGAATTTTGCGAACTTGAGCTTGGTAAAGGAGCTATCGTTTGTAATGACACTCCAGGTTTTTTAGGTAATAGAGTTGGTGTTTATGCTATGCAAATAGCAATGACTGAAGCATTCAAAATGAAACTTTCTGTAGAGGAAGCGGATGCAATATTTGGCAGGCCGATGGGTATTCCAAAAACAGGTGTTTTTGGGCTTTATGATTTAATTGGCATTGATCTAATGGCTGATGTTTTAAAAAGTTTTATCAAAGAGTTACCCAAAACAGACGAATTTCATGAGGTGGCAAAAGAAATTCCTTTAGTAAAAAAATTAATTGAAACTGGATATACAGGCAGAAAAGGCAAAGGTGGTTTCTATAGAATGAAGAAAACTGATAGTGGCAAAGTAATGGAAGCTATCAATCTGCAAACTGGTGATTATTCTCCAAGTAAAAAAATTGACATAAAATCTGACAAAGTTGACCTTAAAGGTCTAATTAATAGGAATGATAAATATGGAGAATATGCTTGGTCAGTATTAGAAAAGATTATTAAATATGCTTCATCATTAGTTCCTGAAATAACAAAAGAATTTAATGATATTGATGAGGCTATGAGATTAGGGTTTAACTGGGCAAAAGGACCCTTTGAAATGCTAGAGGAGATTGGCGTTAAAAACTTTTTTGAAAAAGTTGAAAATTTTAAGGGAAATAATTTTTTAGAAAATTTAAGTAAAACAAAAAATGAAAATTTTTATGGTGAAAGGCAAAAATATACATCAATAGAAACTCTGGGTAAGGTTAAGAAAACAGCAACGAGTGTTGATGGAAATAGTTCAGCATCTATTTATAGATTCAATGATTATAATATAGTTGAATTTACCACCAAAGCTAATGCACTAGATTACGACTCAATGGATGCATTAAAGAAAGCAACCGACAAGCCTTTGATTATAATCAATGAAAGCATGCAATTTTCTGCTGGAGTAAATTTAACTTATACAATGGAATTCGCTGACAAAAATGATTTTAAATCAATTGAGAAATTTATTAAATATTTCCAAGAAACATGCAAACATCTTAAGTACTCTAAACACCCGGTTTTATCTGCGCCATCAGGACTTACTTTAGGAGGTGGATTTGAGGTTTTAGTGCAAAGTAATTTTGTTGCTTCTCATACAAATATTGTAATTGGTCTGGTAGAAACTATCGTAGGTTTAATTCCAGCTGGCGGAGGATGTAAAGAAATGTTAGCTAGATGGTTAGATACAGCAGAGGCAAAAAAAGATCCAAATTATGCGCCATTAAAAGTTTTTGATATCATTGGCTATGGAAAGACAGCAACATCACCTGTTGAAGCTGAACCATTAAAATACTTACTGCCTGAAAATAAAAAGATTATGAATAGAAATAGTTTATTAGAAGTTTCAAAAAAAATCTTAGATGATAATAAGGATTTTAAAGCACCTAATGAACTTCAGTTTAACTTACCTGGAAAAGCAGTTATTGGAGAAATGAATAAAATTTTAGAAAAACTCTATAATGATAAAATAATTTTTGATCACGGGGTAGAGGTTGCAAAAGAATTAGCTTTCGTCTTAAGTGGTGGAGACACGACTATGGATAAAGTTTTGACAGAAGATGATTTATTTAAATTAGAGCTAGATGCTTTTATGAGATTAATTGAAACTAAAAATACTCAAGATAGAATTAAACACACTTTGGCTACTGGTAAACCTTTAGTCAACTAACATTTTAATAGAATTTATAAAGTCAGGCCTTAGAACATACTCAGATTTATTTTGATATTTTATTTTTTCTAGTGCTTCTATCCCATAAATCACTTTCCCAATCGGTGTATATTCACTCTCATATAATGGCTCATCTTTGAGTGTGATGAAAAATTGACTATCTTCAGTATTATATTTTTGTGTTCTTGCAAGACCTACACTTCCTCTTTCATAGTTAAATGGGACATCTACTTCTGAGTTTATGGTTCCTAATCCTGATTGTCCTGTTCCAATTTTTCCATAATCAATATTTCCTTTTTTACCAAATTCCAAATCACCTGCCTGTACAAGACTATCTTTAATTACTCTATGAAACGCAACATTGTCGTAAGCTTTAGACCTCACCAATGTTTTAAATCTTTCAACCGCGTTTGGAGAAATATTTGGATATAATTCAATAATTACATTCCCACATTCAACATTCAAAATTGCAACATTATTTGGCTTATCAAAAAAAAGTTTTTCTGGATTATAATCTTTAACAAATAAGCATTTATTCTTTATCAAAAAAAAGGAACCTAGAGAAAAAATAGCTAAAGATATTAAGAAAAAAAAAATTATCTTTTCAGACTTTGAAGCTTTGATTTTTTTAATCATAAATTGAAACTTTGATCAATTTTAAGCAATCCTGATTTGATAAAATCTATCTTTTTTTGAAGAATAGGATCAATTTGTTTTGGTAAATTCCCATGCATTAAATGAGAAAAAACTTCTGCCATATCCTCAGAAGCGGTTGATTTTGAATATTCAGTAATAAAACCATTAGTTTTAGAATATGTATCAAGACCTATTTTCTTTGTGCAAGTTGAACATTTTGCATAATTAAAGCTATCTGAATTGAAACTCGACCAAGTTTTTTCGTTAAAAATTTCCTTAAAACTATCATTAATTATATGAAAGACTTCATGATGTAATACTCTTTCAAAATATTTATTATTAAATTTAATATCAACAATAAGAGTTTTCATCACATTATCAGGTATTCCAGCAGTATTAATTCCTGAAATTGATAAATCTTCACAAAGAACAATATATTTTAAATTTATCTTTTTTAAAAAACTTTGAGAATATCTTTTTAAATTCTTTTCTATAATTTGATACTTTTGGTCTAAATCTTGTTTTGATGATTTAAAACAATTAATATTATTATTTACCCCAATTGTAAAAGGTTGTTTAGCGTAAAGATATCTCAGATTATTGGTAGTTTTAATATTATAAATTTCAAGATTTGGGATTTTAATCAATTGATAAATCGTATCTGCCTGCACAGAAGAAATTAAAAATACATATAATAAAATGAACTTAAATAATTTCATAATAAGTATTATTGAAGATATTCCAAATTGTGAGAATGTGATAGAGTTTTATGATGAAAAAAAAAAGTACTAAGGAACCAATCCAACCAGTAAGTGGAACCAAAGTACCACGATTTGCTGGACCCTCGACTTTTGCACGATTACCAGAATTGAGGGATGTTGAATATTGTGATGTTGCAATAGTTGGCATTCCTTTTGATGCAGGCACAAGTTATAGACCAGGAGCAAGGTTTGGTCCTCAAAGCATTAGACAAGCTTCAAGACACTTAAGAACAAATTATCATCCAAGTTATGATGTAGAACCATTTAAAGTACAACAAGTTGCTGATGCTGGAGATATTACGTGTAATCCTTTTAATATTAATGAAGCGATCAAACAAATTGAAGAAGGTGCTGTGGATTTACTAAAAAAAACTGGAGGCATAATTAGTTTAGGTGGTGACCATACAATTGCATTTCCTTTATTAAAAGCAGTTAACAAAATTAATAAAGGCCCAGTTGCTTTAGTTCATTTTGATGCTCATTTAGATACATGGGATACTTATTTTGGGGCACCTTATACACACGGAACTCCATTTAGACGTGCAAGAGAAGAGAATTTATTTTTGGACGATGCCTCTATGCATGTAGGTATAAGAGGACCTTTGTATAGTAGAGATGATATCAAAAATGATGAAAGTTTTGGGTTTAAAATAATTCATTGTGATGAATTTCAAACAGAGGGAACTGATAAAATAGCTGAAAGAATTAAAAAAAGAGTTGGAGATAATCCATTATACTTATCGATTGATATAGATGTCCTAGACCCAGCTTTTGCCCCAGGAACAGGCACACCAGAAATTGCAGGAATGACCTCAAGAGAAATGGTTAATGTAATTCGGGGTTTGTCAGGAATGAATTTAATCTCAGCAGATGTAGTTGAAGTGTCTCCAGCATATGATCATGCTGAGGTAACATCTTTAGCTGCAGCAACAATTGTTTATGAACTTACTAATTTGTTTGCAAAAAAATAAGGAAAGGTTAGGAGTCTGATATGGAAAATAAAAAAAATTTTTACATCGATGGAAAATGGGTTGCTCCAAAAAGTAAACAAGAAATAAAAGTAATTAATCCTGCTACAGAGGAAAATTGTGCTGTTATTTCTTTAGGTAATAAAGAAGATATTGATTATGCAGTAAGTTCAGCGAAAAAAGCTTATAGCACTTGGGCATTTTCCCCTAAAGAAGAAAGAATAAGATTATTAGAAAAATTGTACGAAAATTACAAAAAAAGATGGGCGGATATTGCTGCAGCAATTACCACAGAAATGGGAGCCCCCAAAGACTTTGCAACAAAACTACAAGCAGGTACAGGTGCAGCACATCTAAAATCATTTATTAGATATCTTAAAAATTTTGAATTTGAAAAACCCTTGGGTGAACACGCTCCTAATCAACGATTAATTTATGAGCCAAAGGGTGTGTGCGCTTTGATTACACCATGGAATTGGCCAATGAATCAAGTTTGTCTTAAAGTTGCACCAGCTTTAGCTTCTGGCTGTACGATGATTTTAAAACCATCTGAACTTGCTCCTTTATCTTCAATGATTCTTGCAGAATTAATTGATGAAACAAAATTTCCTGCTGGAGTATTCAATTTAGTAAATGGAGATGGTGAAACTACTGGTAATGCACTTACAAGTCATCCTGACGTCAACATGATTTCATTTACTGGCTCTACCCGAGCTGGAGCATTAATTTCACAAAATGCAGCCAAAGATTTTAAAAGAGTAAGTCTAGAATTAGGAGGAAAGGGAGCAAATATAATTTTTAAAGATGCTGATCCAGATGCTATTGAAAGAGGAGCTTTAAGATGTTTCAGAAATTCTGGTCAGTCGTGTAATGCTCCAACTAGAATGCTTGTTGAAAAATCAATGTATAATGAAGCTGTAGAAAGATTAAAAAAATATACTGAAAATTTTGAAGTTGGTGATCCAAAGAAAGAGGGAGAGCATATTGGTCCTGTTATTTCTGAAACCCAATACAACAAAATTCAAACTTTAATTAAAAAGGGTATAGATGAGGGTGCAAAATTAGTTGCTGGAGGCGCTGGTAAACCGGAAGGATTTGAAAAAGGATACTTTGTCAAACCAACAGTTTTTGTTGATGTTAAAAATGATATGGAAGTTGCAAGGACAGAAATTTTTGGTCCGGTGTTATCAGTAATGCCTTTTGAAAATGAAGAGGAAGCAATTAAAATTGCTAATGATACTCCTTATGGATTGACTAATTATATTCAAACACAAGATAAAGAAAAAGTTAAAAGAGTTGCGAGAAAGTTAAGATCAGGAATGGTAGACGTAAATGGAGCTGGAATTGCTGTAGATGCACCATTTGGAGGTTTTAAACATTCTGGAATTGGTAGAGAAGCTGGTGAACATGGTCTTGAAGAATTTTTAGAAGTGAAAGCTGTTGGTGGCTGGAATTAATTTAAAGTAGATTTTTTTTTAAGACCATCTAAAAATTTTAAACATTTTTTAATTTCATTTAATTCAATAAATTCATCAACTTTGTGAGCTTGTTCGATAGAACCAGGACCACAAACCACAGTACTCATCCCAATTTCTTGAAACAAGCCAGCCTCAGTGCCAAAAGAGACAACCTCTCGTGAATTGTCCCCAGTTAAACTTGAAACCAACTCACATGCCTCTGAGTTTTTAACACGATCAAAACCAGTTACTTCACCAATTATTTTTTTTGTTATTTTTGACTTTGGAAATACTTTCCTCATTTCTGGTAATAAAATTTCATTAGCATATTTGTCTATTTCTTGATTTAAAAAAACTCCATCTTCTTTCACTACCGGTCTAGTCTCCCATTCAATATAACATTTATCAGCTATAACATTGTGTGCTATGCCACCAAATATTCCTCCTACTTGTAAAGTGGAAAAGGGTGGATCAAATATCGAGTCTTTAGGAGCTCTTTTTTTTAACTCTTGTCTTAATTCAATGAGTTTGTTTGCGTAACGTGAAGCAAACTCAACAGCACTAACTCCTTTGTGTGGCATTGAACTATGACCTGCTAAACCTTCAAAATAAGTTGTATATTCATAACAACCTTTGTGAGCATCTATAATTTTCATTTTAGTTGGTTCCCCAATTATGCATATTCCGTCTTGAATTTTTCTTTTTTTTAACTCCTCAATTAATATGGGCGCTCCAAGACAAGCAGTTTCCTCATCAAATGTGAATGAATAATGGATATCTCTATTTAATTCCATTTTTGAATAAATTGGCGCATAAGCTAAAACACATGCAATAAAACCTTTCATATCACATGCACCTCTTCCATAAAGTTTATCATCTTTGATTGTAGCTTTAAAAGGATTAGTGCTCCAACTTTTTGAAACTGGAACAGTATCAGTGTGACCAGATAAAATAATTGGTTTTATTCCATTTGTTTTTTTTGCCTTAAATGTTGCAAAAAGATTAACTCTTTTCTTTTCCTGATCAAAAGTTTTAAATGAAGTTGCACCTAATTTTTGAAGGTACTCTTCACAATAATTAATTAAATTACTATTATCATCTCCAGAAATTGTTTTGAAACCGATTAAATCAGTCAAAATTTTGATGCAATTTTCATATAATTTTTCAATATTAATTTCTGTACTCATGAATAATAACTAATATATATACTGGATTTATGAAAGAACAAATAACATACGATATATTTGATAAAGTTGACATACGAGTAGGGACAGTAATTTCTGTAAAAAAAAATGAGAAAGCAAGAAAACCATCTTTAGTAGTTAAGGTGGATTTTGGAAAAGAGATAGGAATTAAACAATCTTCAGCACAAATTACTCATTATTATAATGAGGATAATTTAAAAGGTAAACAAGTAATTGGAGTTTGTAATTTTCCTGAAAAAAATATTGCTGGAGTGGTGTCTCAAGTTTTGATTTTGGGTTCGATTGATAAGGAAGGCAAAGTAATTCTTGTTCATCCATCTCAACAATCAGAAAATGGTCTCCCAATAGCCTAAGTATGCATCCTGAAATATTATCAATTTCTTTATTTTGGTTTGTCACAGCGTATACCCCAGGCCCAAATAATGTAGTCGCATCTTACTCTGGATTTAATTTTGGGATAAAAAAAACAATTCCTCATATTCTTGGTGTGACTTTAGGATTCACTTCATTAGTTTTGTTTTTATCGATAGGTTTAATTAATGTTTTTAAATTATTTCCCATCATTCAAATAGTCATTAGATATCTTGGGACTTTATTTTTAATATATCTGGCTTATAAGATTGCGTTTTCAACCTCTTCAAATGAAACCCAAAAGGAAAACCCTGTAAAATTTATTGAAACCTTTTTATTTCAATATTTAAATCCTAAAGGTGTTACTGTTGCAATTATTGTTGTCTCTACTTATGTTGAGTTAGGGGTTAATTACATAAGTTATGCGACTCAAATAGTTGCTCTTGCTTTTCTATTTTCTGTCACAAGTATTACTTTGTGGACGTTTGTTGGTAAATTTTTGAGGAAATTTGCGACAAATGATAAATTTATTAAGTACTTTAATTATGTTATGTCAGTGCTTCTTTTATTAAGCATAATTACATTTTATATATAAAAATATGAAACCAGGTAAAATTAACTCTTACAAAACTCTTTCTGATATAGAAATAAATAATAAAAAATTTAAATTTTATTCATTAAAGAAAGCAGAAGAAAATGGTTTGGAGGGTATTTCTAAATTACCAAAATCCCTAAAAGTTTTGTTAGAAAATTTGTTAAGATATGAGGACGATGTATCTGTTACAAAAAATCAAATTGAGGCAATTAAAAATTGGCTAAAAACAAAAAAATCAAAAACAGAAATTGCTTATCGACCTGCGAGAGTGTTACTACAAGATTACACTGGAATTCCTGCAGTGGCTGACTTAGCAGCTATGAGAGAAGCTGTGAAAGAAAAAAATAAAGATCCTAATACAATTAATCCACTTTCTGCAGTAGATCTTGTCATTGACCATTCAGTCCAAGTTGATCAGTCTGCTAAAGCAGATTCGTTCGATAAAAATGTTGAAATTGAATTTAATAGAAATGGTGAGAGATATTCTTTTTTAAAATGGGGTCAGCAAGCTTTCAACAATTTTAGAATAGTTCCCCCTGGAACTGGAATTTGCCATCAGGTAAATTTAGAATACTTATCCAAAGTAGTATGGAGTGAAGAATTTGAAGGACAAAATTATCTTTTTCCAGATACATTAGTAGGAACTGATAGTCATACTACTATGGTTAATGGACTTTCAGTTCTAGGATGGGGTGTCGGTGGTATTGAAGCTGAAGCGGGTATGTTAGGTCAGCCCATTTCAATGCTTATTCCTGAAGTAATAGGTTTTGAAGTAAAAAACAAAATGCCAGAAGGTACTACTGCAACAGACTTAGTTTTAACAGTTGTTAAAATGTTAAGAGACAAGGGTGTGGTTGGAAAGTTTGTAGAATTTTATGGCGATGGTTTAAAGAATTTAACTTTAGCTGATCGTGCAACAATTGCAAATATGGCTCCAGAGTATGGAGCAACTTGTGGATTTTTTCCAATAGATGAAGAAACCCTAAAGTATTTAAAATTTTCTGGTAGAGATGAAATGACAGTAAAAATAGTTGAGGAATATGCGAAAACTCAGGGTTTGTGGTCTAGTAAAGATATTGATTTTACTGACACTCTAACTTTAGATATGACCACTATTGTTCCTACTATTTCAGGACCGAAAAGACCACAAGATAAAGTTTTATTAACTGATGCCTCAACAAGTTTTAAGAAAAGTTTTTCTGAAGTAACTGGTAAAAAAGATTTTTCAGTTTCAAAAGTTAAAGATAAAGAATATTCAATTAAAGATGGATCTATTTTAATTGCGGCAATTACATCTTGTACAAATACTTCTAATCCAAATGTTTTAATCGGAGCGGGACTTTTAGCTAAGAAAGCAGTGGAATTAGGATTGGAGGTAAAACCTTGGGTTAAAACTTCATTAGCGCCAGGATCACAAGTTGTAACAGACTATCTGGAGAAAGCAGGTTTGAATACTTATCTAGATAAACTTGGCTTTCATCTAGTCGGCTATGGTTGTACTACGTGCATCGGAAATTCAGGTCCATTAGCCGATGAAATAGTCGACTCTATACAAAAAGAAAATATTTATGCTGTTTCGGTATTGTCTGGTAATAGAAATTTCGAGGGTAGGATTTCTCCACATATAAAAGCAAATTATCTTGCCTCACCTCCGTTAGTCGTTGCTTATGCTCTTGCTGGTCATATGAATTTTGATTTGTATAAAGACAGTTTTGGCAAAGATAAAGATGGTAAAGATATTTTTATGAAAGATATTTGGCCATCAAATAAAGAAATTGATGATGTATTAAAATCATCTTTAAACCCAGAAATGTTTGTGAAAAGGTATTCAAATGTTTCTGAAGGACCAAAACAATGGCAACAAATTAAAACAGAGAAAAGTAGTATTTATAATTGGGAAGAAAATTCTACGTATGTAAAAAAACCGCCTTTTTTTGAAAATCTTCCAGATCAACCTGAAGGTTTTAAAAAAATTCATGATGCACGCCCATTATTAATTTTAGGTGACATGGTAACAACAGATCATATTTCCCCTGCTGGTAACATTCAAAAAGAAAGTCCTACAGGTGAATATTTTATGAAACACCAAATTTTACCGAAAGATTATAATTCTTATGGTGCCAGAAGAGGAAATCACGAAGTGATGATGAGAGGAACATTTGCTAATATTAGAATAAGAAATGAGATGGCACCTGGCACAGAAGGTGGATTTACAACGCTTTACCCAGAAAAAAAAGTGATGCCAATTTATGATGCAGTTGTTGAATATAAAAAAAGAGGGACAGATTTAGTTGTTATCGGTGGAAAAGAATATGGAACAGGCTCGTCAAGAGATTGGGCAGCGAAAGGAACTAAACTTTTAGGAGTAAAGACTGTAATTGCTGAAAGTTTTGAGAGAATTCATAGATCTAACTTAATTGGGATGGGTATTTTGCCATTACAATTTATTGATAATATTGATAGAAAAAATTTAAAATTAATTGGTTCAGAATTGATTAGTATAATCAATCTTGAGAATGGAATTAATCCTTCTGATAAAGTTAAAGTAGAAATTAAGTATGCTTCAGGTGAAATTAAAACGATCCAAGCACTTTGTAGAATAGATACTAAAAATGAGCTAGAGTATTATAAAAATGGAGGAATATTACAATACGTTCTCCGAAATATGATTTAATTATGGATGAAGATATAGCAATCATCAATAACAATACTAGAAATCAGAGAATAAAAGATTTTTTTACAAAAAATAAAAAACTAATCATATCTTTTTTAATCACTTTGATACTAATTTTGCTAGGTTTTTACTCATATCAAATCTATCAAGATAAAAATAAAATTAAAATTTCAGATAAGTATAATAGTTCAATCATTAAACATAAGAATGGAGATAATTCCGGGATAGTATCGGCCATGCAAGAGATAGTAGAAAATAAAGATCCAACTTATTCTCCATTGGCTTTGTATTACTTGATAGATAATGAGTTAGTGAGTGATAAAAATAAAATTAATAGCTTGTTTGATATATTGATTAACAAAACTTCATTGGATAGTGAAATTAAGTATCTTATTATTTATAAAAAAGCTCTTTATAATGCTGATACAATCAATGAAGGTCAAATTTTAGAAATTTTAAATCCTGTCATTAATTCAAAAAGTGTTTGGAAGTCTCATGCTTTATATTTGATAGCAGAGTACTTTTACTCTAAAGGTGAAAAGCAAAAATCCAAAGAATTTTTCAGTCAAATAATTACTTTAGAAAACGCTAATTTGGATATACTCAAGGAAACACAAAAAAGACTAAACAGAGATTTGAGTGAATAAAGTATTTGTAATATTAATATTTTCAATTTTTTTATCTAATTGTTCTCTAAACGAAAATTCACGAATATGGAATAAAAAAGAAAAAATTGAAAATGAAAATAAGGTCTCTAAAAAGATTCTTACCGAAAAAGAGATAATTTCAACAGAATTTAATCCTTTATTAAAATTAGACCTATCAAAAAATAAGCAGAATAACAAAATTTTTGATCCACTAAATAATTTTGGATCGTCAAAATATAATGGTCAACTAAATAAAGTTAATCAATATAAATTTTCAAAACTAGAAAATTTTAATCAATTTAATTTTGAGCCACTGATTCAAGATAATGGTATTATAATCTTTGAAAAAAAAGGAACTATTATCAAGTTTAATGATAATAAAAAGGTTGTTTGGAAAAATAATTTTTATTCAAAAACAGAAAAGAGAATTCATCCCACCTTATCCTTTGCGATGACAAACAAAAATTTGTTAGTTGCAGATAGTATAGCAAAAATTTCAAGTATCAATTTACAAACTGGAAATTTAATTTGGTCAAAGAAAAGCGAATATCCATTTAATTCAGAAATTAAAATTTTTAATGACAAATTTTTTGTAGTTGATTTCAAAAATATTTTGAGATGTTTTTATATAAAGGATGGCACTGAGTGCTGGAATATAAAAACTGAGGATTCTTTTACTGTTTCAAATTCAAAATTCTCAATGTTAATAAAAGATAATTTAGTGATATATAATAATTCTCTTGGGGATATAACTGCAGTTGATATTTCATCTGGTTTAATTGAATGGCAGCTACCAACACAAAAAAGCAGTATTATTAATGAAACATATGGTTTTAATTTTTCAAAACTAGTTAGTGATGGAAGCTCAATTTATTTTTCTAATAATAAAAATCAATTTTACTCCGTGGATATAAAATCAGGTACCACGAATTGGATGAGTGAAATTAATTCTATTCTTACACCAATTATAATTGGCAATTTCATTTTTACTGTGTCTGATAACGGTTATCTTTTTACAATTCAAAAGAGTGAAGGAAACATTGTCAGAATTAATGATATTTATAAAAATTTTAATTTTAAAAAAAGAAAAAAAATTAAACCTACGGGCTTTACAATAGGCAATAACAACCTTTATTTAACTAATTCTGATGGAAATATAATTGTCGTTAACTTAAGTACTGGAAATGTGTTAAAAGTTGAAAAAGTTGGCCGAGATTTAATATCAAAACCTTTAATATATAATGAAAATTTATTTATTGTTAAGAATGGCTCAATAACCCAATATGATTAGTTATGTTTTTAAAATTTTTAGATAAAATAGGAAGAAAAAAAGTTGTCTTAGATAGAGGTCCTTCACATCCCAAGTATCATGAAGCTAAACCATGGATGAATAGATATTATCTTATCTTTAGACATAGACCAAAGTGGTTTCCATTTAATATTCTAATTCATGAAATGTTAGCGGATGATCATGGTGAAGGTGTTCATAATCATACATTTCCATATATCACCATTATATTAAGAGGGGGGTATTGGGAGACATTAAACACAGGAAAATTCTGGCGACCCCCTGGTTATATAGGATTTCGATCTGCAAATAATTTACATAGAGTAGACTTAAAACCTGGGACGAAGCCTTTAACATTATTTATATCTGGTCCGTTTGGACTAAGGAAAGGACCAAGATCTGAATACGGAATTGATTTTAAAAGTAAAAAAAATTAATGCCTTTAAATCTTGAGGAAAAATTTAAAACTCATTGTAATACACAAAATCTAGAGTTAAATCCAAATCAAATAATTTTAGTAAAAGAACTAGATAATTTTTATAAAGAAAATTTTAGAAGTACTTTGTTGAACTTTTTTTCCAAACAATCCTCAAAAAAAGGTTTTTATCTTTATGGTGGTGTCGGTGTTGGAAAAACCATGATTTTGGATTTTTTTTTTAATTTAGTTAATCAAAAAAAACAACGTCTTCACTTTAATGAATTTATGTTAAACTTTCATGATTTCGTTCATGATAATAAAGATAAAAATGAGGAAAATGTAATTACAGTATTTGTTAAAGATTTAAAATCAAAATTTTCACTCATTTTTTTTGATGAATTCCAAGTTACCAACATTGTCGATGCTATGATATTAGGCAAACTATTTCAGGAAATATTTAATCAAAATATAAAGGTTATTGTGACCTCAAACACAAAAATATCAGAGCTATATAAAGATGGGCTCCAAAGAGACCAATTTAAACCCTTTATTCAAATAATGCAGGAAAAATCAATAGAACATGAATTGATAATTGATGATGATTACAGAAAAAGTAAAGAAAATGAAAAACGAAGATATTTCCATCCTTTAAACCAAGAAACTAATTTTAAGATAAATAAGTTTTCTAGAATAATAACTAAAAATAAAAAATTATCGTCCAAAATTTTGAATATCAAAGGCAGAAATTTTGAAATAAAAAATTTTTATGAGGGGATTTCAAAGTTTCATTTTGATGAATTGTGTAATCAAAACCTAGGAGGTGAAGATTATCTAAAAATTGCTGAAAGCTCTGAATTTATAATTATTGAAAATGTACCAGAATTTAATGATATCAACTCAAATCAACAACAAAGGTTCATAACCCTTATTGACGTAATTTATGATAAAGATATAGCTATAGCAATAACGGCTGAGCAAAGTTTAGAAAAATTATCAAGTTCTAGGTCCTTAGAAAAACCATTTAAACGTACAATTAGTCGTTTATTTGAGTTAACATCAAAAAATTATTAATATGAAACAAGAATTTTATAATCTCAAAATAAATACCAATGGTCAACGATTGTATGAATTTACCGATCAAACATTAAATTGGATTGAAAAAAACAATTTTAAAAATGGAATTTTAAATTTAAGTATTCAGCATACGAGCGCCTCCATTATTGTTCAAGAAAATGCTGACCCAAATGTGCAGACTGATTTAATTAATTATTTTGATAAATTGGTGCCGATGAATAATAAATTATATATTCACACCACTGAGGGAAAAGATGATATGCCGGCACATATCAAGTCTGCTCTAACCAATAATCAAATTTCATTAAGTGTCAAAAATAAAGAACTATTACTAGGTACTTGGCAAGGAATATATCTTTTTGAACATAGATTGAATCCACAAACTAGATCTATAATTCATCATTTTTTTGGTGAAGCTTAATTTTTTAAGCTTTGGAAAGCTTTAAGAGCGGCAGCTCTCGCTTCTTCATGGATGACAATTGGTTTGGGATAATTTTTCCCAATGATAGTGTTTATTGCCTCTTGATATTCAATTTCCATTTCCCAAGGCTTATGAATAAATTTTTTTGGGACTTTACTTAATTCCGGTATCCATTTTTTTACATATATACCATCTTTATCAAACTTTTCTCCCTGAAGAATTGGATTGAATATTCTAAAATAAGGTGCAGCGTCTGCACCACAACCTGCTACCCATTGCCATTGAGCTACATTATTAGCTTTGTTAAAATCAAGTAGGCAGTTTCGAAAATGTTTTTCTCCCTCAGTCCAATTAATTCTCAAATGTTTAACCAGAAAAGATCCAACCACCATTCTTATTCGATTATGCATCCATCCAGTTTCATAAAGTTCTCTCATTCCAGCATCAACTATTGGATAACCTGTCATTCCAGACTTCCAAGCCTTTAAAAATTTTTCATTCTTTACCCAAGGAAATTTATCAAATTCCTTTCTATAATTTCCTTTTAAAAACTCTGGGAAATAATTTATTAAGCTATGTGAAAATTCACGCCAGCCCAATTCATTAATATACTTTCTATATCCAATCCCTTTAGATTTCATCTCTTTACACTTATTCCAAATTGTATTTACATGAATTTGTCCATGTTTTATGTAGGGTGATAATTTTGAGGTTCCTTCAATGGATGGATAGTCTCTTGCGGTTCCGTAATCTTTAATTTTATTTGCAATTAAGTTATTTAAAATCTTCTTCGAGTCGTTTTCAGATACATTCCAATAACTTTCAAATTTTTTATACCAGTTTTTTTTTGGTAGAATTTTTGTTGGCTCAATAGAATTTTTAAACATAGAGAATGTTTTTGTTTTTTTCTTAACAACGTAATTTTTGCTTGGAGGCAAGCCTAAAAATTTTTGTTCAGCATTTCTCCAAAATGGGGTAAAGACTTTAAAAGGAGTTCCGTCATTTTTAGTTACTTCTTGAAATTCATTTAAAATATTTCCTTTAAAATACTTAAATTCGATTTCATTTTTAATAAAGACATCTCTAATTTTTTTCCCCTTAGCAATTACGTCAGGCTCATAAATTTTGTTCCAATATATTGAAACATCATCTTTTTTTTTTATTTTTGAAAAAACCTCTAATTCATCTCCTTCTAATATCTGAAGATTAATTTTATATTTCAATAGTTCTGACTGAAATACTGCCAAAGATTTTGAAAGCCACCATTTTTGCGCTTCTCTTTTATTATCAAAGTCAGATTTGTTGTAGATATATAAGGCAGCTACATTTTCATGATTTTGTGTAGCATAGGCAAGAGCTGGATTATGCTCAATTCTAAAATCTTCTCTAATCCATGTAATGGCGTTTTTTGTCATAGAAATTTATTTTCTACCTTTAGATAGCAGTTGTTCGTAAAGTTTTACATCTGCATTTCCTTCGCATCCTATGACTAGAATATTTGAGCTTTCATTAATATTAAGGAATTTTTTAGCTTTAATATTGTTACATATTCCGATCAAAGCAATAACTCCTGGGGCTGCACACTCTCCACCTGTAATAGAAATCTTGCTAAACTTTTTATCTTTTAGGCCAGCTATAGTTTTTGCAATATTTTTATCTGATATCGATACACAACAATCGCTAGCACTTTTTAATATTTGCCATGGTACCAAAGACATCTCATTACACGACATTCCACCCATAATGCTCTCTTTCTTAATTCTAATTTTTTTTAATTTATTACTTTTAATACTTTGAAGTACACAATCAGCTTGATCAGGTTCGACGATTATAATTTTAGGGATTCTTTTAAAATATTTTGCAACACCAGCTACTACACCTGCAGCTAATCCACCAACACCTGCTTGTAGAAATATATGAGTTATATAATGATTAGTTTGTTTGGATATTTCTTTAATCATGATTGAATATCCTGCCATAGTAAGTTGAGGAACATACTTATAATTTTTTGTTGATACATCTTGGACAATTTTCCAATTATTCTTTTTTGATTGTTTCTGACATTCTTTAAGGGAGTTTTCATAATCTCCCTTAACTCTTATAACTTCAGCACCAAATTTTTTAATTTCATTTACTCTTGTTTCACTCACATATTGGCTTACAAATATTTTACATCTTAATTTTAATCTTTGCGCTCCCCACGCAACCGATCTACCATGATTACCTGCAGTTGCAGAGGAAATTGTAATATTTTTTTTTCCTTTAGATATTTTTTCTACTGCATAAGCGCCACCAAGAGCTTTGAAGGACTTTAAATGAAACCTTTTAGACTCATCTTTGTAAAAAATATTATTGAGTTTTAAATTTTTTTGAAGTTTGTTAAGTCTTAAAAGAGGAGTAGCTCTATAACTTCTCCAGCTAGAAATTGAATTAAAAGCATTGGAAAGCATAG
>CABZTG010000007.1 GCA_902528645.1 uncultured Pelagibacteraceae bacterium
TTCAGATCAAGATTGGAAAAATCTCTACAAACTTGCAGAGGATACATTTGTAGAGGAAACTGATAGTTTAAAAAAGGGTGCAGCGGGAGCCGGTTTGACTGATAATGACTGAGGACAAAGAAATAGAAAAAAATCAAAAGGATTTAGATGATATTTGTGATGAATGTAAAGAACAGCATGAAAGTGTTACTCAAAACTTGATTCTAACTGGTTTTAAAATTTGTAAGTCTTGCAGAGTTTCTAAGACAATTTTTCCAATCTAAATATGATTGATCGGTAAGGCACTCATTCGACTTATCACGAATGAAATAGATAAAAAGACAATAATCAAAAATGACATAAAGACTATTCCAAATGATTTTAAATTTGATTTAAGATTAAGAACTTGTCGCGTCGAAATAATTAATCCAGCAAAAATCCAAAATTGCGTAAGAAAAATTATAGGTATCATTAATTCTGGTGTAACAGCAAAAAATCTTAACAGACCAGGTGCGTGAGCGAAACCAACTGCTGTTAATACTTTTTTAAATGGTACTTTACTATTTTTATCAGGAAATAGTTTGACCCCAATAACAAAGATTAATATCGCCCAGACAAACCAAGTTAATATTGCAGTCACTCCTGACATCGCCACAGCTGTTTTAAAAACTGTATTTGCAGCAACTGCCCCAGCTATGCCATCTAAAATCATAATGATACCCGCAAAATAAACTGAGGCTTCACCAAAATTTTTACTATCGGAATAAAGTGTTTTATCTAGTTTGATAGATCTTAAAATAATACTTAGAAATTCACCGAACATTTATTTTTTTTTATTTTTTTGCTCTTTGTAAGAGACGATTAATGGGAATATTATTAAAGCAATAGCTATAAGAATGCAAATTACTATTAAGAAACCTTTTGTCATCTTAGATGATGGGGGAGTAAACTCCCCCAAAATTAGATTAACCTTTTGAAACTTCTCTTGTATTAGCGTTGAAAGATTCTTTAAATGGAATATCGACTATAACAGCATCTACAGGCTTACCCGGAGTATCAGAGTATTTTTCGGGTAAATGAACTTTATATTTAGTTCCAACCTTACCTTTTGGAAATCCATTTGCATTTAATGTCCCATCAAAAGGAACATATCCCATTGCAATGTTTGTTTTCTTTTCAGGATGCCACCATGGCGAAGTAATGAAACCAACTGGATCTCCACCACTCTCATGTGATATTAACCAAAAATCTGGCGCATAATCATCAATAGGTTTTCCACCTAACTCCAATCCAACTAACTGAAGTGCGTATGGTTTCTTACCATCTTTAAGTTCTTTACCCATTTTTTCTAGAGCCGCTTTACCAACATAGTCAGATGTTTTGTTCCATTCACCTTTTCCTGATAAAGAAACCTGGTAGCCTAAGTTACATTGATAAGGATTATGTTGTTGATCCATATCTTGACCCCAAGACAAAATGCCAGCCTGGATTCTTCTGTGGTGAGCAGGTGCAATAACCATTAGCTGGTGTTTTTTTCCAACCTCAAGCACAGCATTCCACATGTCATCAGCATATAAAGTTGCATCTCTTAAATAAATCTCATAACCAGCTTCTCCAGAAAAACCTGATTGAGAAATCACACAACTTCGCCCAGCAACTTTAACTTCAGCTAAACCATAAAATGGCATATTTTCTAAATCAACTTGATCACCTAACAAATCTTTCATCAGAGCTTTTGATTTTGGACCCTGTATTTGAACAGGACAGGCATCAATTTCCTCAATGGTGCAGTTAAATCTTCCATCCGCATTAACACCTTGTAAGTACAAACCAATATCAGAGTCTGATAATGAAAACCAAAACTCATCTTTTGAAATTCTTAAAAGAATTGGATCATTTAAAACTCCACCATAAGCGTTACATAAAATTACGTATCTTGCTCTCATCGGTGAAATTTTTGTTGCATCTCTTGTAATTACATAATCAACAAATTTTTCTGCATCCGGACCCTTGACTTGAATTTGTCTTTCAACTGCAACATTCCACATAGTTACATGATTAACAATTGCATCATATTCAACCATTGCTCCACCATCTTCAGGTTTTACATAACCTCTTGGATGATAAATTCGATTGTATACTGTCGCTCTCCAACAACCCGCTTGCATAGATAAATGCCAATAAGGTGATTTTCTTACTCTTGTTGAAATTAACATTTCAACTTTTGTTGGTCCACTTTGTCTTAAATTATATGGTACTTTTCGATCTGATTGATCTACAGAAGTAACATGCTTTAAATTAGTATAGTCAAACTCTTTAGACATAACTATTCTCCTTCAACCACTTGTTAGTTTCCTTCAAGCCGCCGAATGTATAAATGTGGAAAAAATCAGTATGCGATTTAATTTTCCCAATTAAATCATTAGGGTCTTTAGGTTTTAATAAATCTAACGCCTTAGTAAAATTAGATTTAAGAAAATTTATGGAATTTTTTGCTCCAACTATATTAGCAAATTTTATTAAGCTAGATATTTTTAGAGGCCCAGTAATTCCCACATGCACTGGTACGCTTTGTTTAGAAATAAAGTCTATGATTGGCTGAGGATCTAGTAACCATTGAGTTACAATATAATCAGCGTAAGGCTTTTTATCTTTCATAGCTTTTTCTAAATCTGAATCGGATATATCAGGACTCCCCTCCGGGTGTCCAGCAATTCCTATTGTCATCTTCTCAAAATAACCAGTCTCCAAAAGTTGAAAAGAGCTATCGAATTTTCCCATTGGTTCTCTACCTCCTCCTATAACTAAAACTTGTTTGACACCACCATCTTTACATCTTGAAACATAATCTTTTAGCTGTTTTTCATCCTGCATCGATCTTGCAGGAAAATGTGGGACTGGATTGAAACCTTTCTTGACCAACTCAACTGCTTGTTGAGCTGTTTCTTTATAATCTCCCCCAGGTAGCATAGTGATATAAATATCTTTTACGGCTGGAACGGTATTTAGATCTGTCTGAGGTCCAATTTCTAAAGAAAAATTCATCTAATGATGATTATATTTTTTGAAAAAGCTGTCAAAGAAATTAATCGTGTAATATAATCTCAATCTATTTAATGCCTTATAATCAAACAAAATAAATTTATGAAAATTATATTGATAATGGGTCTACCAGGCTCTGGAAAAACAACTTTAGCTAATGAACTTGTACCATTATTAAATGCAAAATGGCTCAATGCAGATGAAGTTAGAAAAGAAGCAAATGATTGGGATTTCTCAGAAGAGGGAAGAAAAAGACAAGCAAAAAGAATGGCTGATTCTGCTTTGAAACTAAGAAAAGATGGTAGCTATGTTGTTGCAGATTTTATTTGTCCAACTCCAGAGGCTAGAAGCTTATTTCCTTCAGATTATATTATTTGGGTTGATACTATTAAAGAGGGTAGGTTTGATGATACTAATAAGATGTTTGTCAAACCAGACAAGTATAACTTTCATGTTACTACACAAGATGCTAAAAATTGGGCACCAAAAATATATAAGGACATAAAAAAATGACATATCAGTGGGATAATAAAAAGCCAACAGCACAAATGTTAGGAAGATGGCAACCATTTCACGATGGCCATTACACTTTATTTAAAGAAATTATCAAAAAAACCGGACAAGTTTGTATTCAGATAAGAGATGTGCAAGGAGTGGATGATAATCCTTTCGATTTTGATACTGTAAAAAAAAATATTGAAGATAGACTTAATCCAGAGTTTCAAGGTCGTTTTAAAATTATGTTAGTCCCTAATATTACAAATATTTGTTATGGTAGAGGGGTTGGTTACAAAATTGAAGAGATAGTGTTGTCAGATGAAATACAAAAAATATCGGCAACCAAGATAAGAGCCAAAATGAGAGAAGAAGGCAAACTCAAATAGAATTTTTTATGAATATATTAGTGAAGAACTTATCCAGTGGTATATCTATAGTTCAAATTAATGATCCTAAAACATATAATTCATTATCTTTTAAAACTTTAAATGATCTAATTAAAGTTCTAAAAAAACTTGATCAAGACAAAAAAACAAAAGTAATCATTATAGAAGGTGCTGGAAAAGGTTTTAGTGCAGGTCATAACCTTAAAGAAGTAAAAAGTTTAAAGATACGAAACAAATATCAAAAGTTATTTAATCTGTGTTCTAAGTTAATGCTTCAAATAGTAGAGGGTAATAAACCTGTTATCGCCAAAGTGCATGGAGCAGCCTATGCTGCTGGTTGTCAGTTAGTTGCTAGTTGTGATCTAGCTTATAGTACTAAAGATGCATTATTTGCAACTCCTGGAGTAAATATTGGATTATTTTGTAGTACACCAATGGTTGCTGTAAGTAGAAAAATTAATAAAAAACCAATGATGAAAATGTTGCTTACAGGCGAGCCAATTAAAGCAAATTTTGCAAAAGAAATTGGTTTAATAAATGATTGTTTTTCAAAATCTAAATTAAATAATGAGGTTTTAAAAATTGCAAAAAAGATTGCATCTAAATCAAATTTAACAATTAAAATTGGTAAACGAACATTTTATAAACAATTAGAGATGCCTCTTCGAAAAGCTTATGCTCATACAAGCAAAATGATGACAGTAAATATGATGGCTTTGGATGCCAAAGAAGGGATTTCAGCTTTTTTAGAAAAAAGAAAGCCTAAATGGAAAAATAAATAATGAAAAAAAATATTTTACTTATTTTTTTTTTAATAATTGGAATAATTATTATTTATAACTTTAGAGGCCATAATCAAAATAAAGCAATTGAAGCATGTATTGCTGGGAGTAAAAAGCTAGATACCCCTATGACAATTGAAGAAGCTAAAGAGTTCTGTAAGCAAAAAATCCAAAATAAACAATGAATGATATAAAAGAAATCCTTTCAAAATATAAAAAGATCGCAATGGTTGGAGTGAGCAATGATCCCACAAAAGCATCAACTATTGTCATGAAATATATGCAGAAATATGGTTTTAAAGTTTACCCCGTAAATCCTAAAGCTGAAGGTCAAAAAATTTTAGGAGAAGACGTGTGTGGTAAAATTACCGATATTAAAGATAAAGTGGATATAGTAAATGTATTTAGACCCTCAAAAGAAGCTTTAGATATTGCAAAAGATGTAATTAATATTAAAGCAAAAGTTTTGTGGCTACAGCTTGGAATTAAAAATGAACAAGCAAAAAAATTAGTTATTAAAAACAAAATTGAATATATCGAGGATAGATGTACCAAAATGGAATATCAAAAACATTTCTTAAAAATACGTCAAGCCTTTCCTGTTCTACAAGACTAAAATCAATAATTTTTAGAAAATGATAAAAAAAATTCAAATAATATCAATTACTCTTTTTATTTTTTTTATTTTTATAACAATAGCAAAGGCAGAATTACTAAAACCCAATAGTGACATCAAACCTGATAGAGTTATAGAAATTCAATTATCAGGACTTCAAAATAATGACCTTATCTATAAGGATAGTGGCATAGAGCAGACTTGGAACTTTGCCCATCCTAACAATAAAAAAGTTACTGGACCTTTAGATAAATTTAAAAGAATGATTAAAGGAGACTCTTATCAAATGATGATTAATCACTTAAGTCACACCATAACTAAACTTGGAAGTGGTGAAAATTGGGCTCAATTTGAAGTGATCCTTTTAGATAAACATAAAATTTATCATAAGTTTAACTGGCAAGTTGAAAAGTATGAAACAGATGGTCCATTAAAAGACTGCTGGCTTACAACTATGGTCTCCAGCCCAATCCCATTAGGGAGTTCCATATAATTAAAAATGACAATTTTGTTTCGTTATGAATAAAAATTTAGTAGAAATCGCTTAATGAAATCAAAAACTAAAGTTGTTGTAGTAGGTGGTGGTGTCGTTGGAGTAAGTGCTCTTTATCATTTAGCAAAAAAAGGCTGGTCTGATGTCGTTTTAGTTGAGAGAAAAGAACTTACATCTGGATCAACTTGGCATGCAGCAGGATTACTTCCTCTGTTTAATATGAGTTACTCAGTTGGTCAATTGCATAAGTATGCAGTCAATCTCTATAAAACATTAGAGGAAGAGACTGGAAAAAATGTTGGCTTTAGTGTTGTTTCAAATATTCGTTTAGCAAGTACCAAAGATAGAATGGATGAATATCATCAGTATGCTGGTGTTGCTAAAACAATTGGTGTTGATGTAAAATTTTTAACACCACAACAAGTAAAAGAAATTTGGCCTTTATGTCATACCGATGATTTAATTGGCGCAATTCAACATCCTGAGGATGGATACATTCAGCCAGCTGATCTAACGCAAGCTTTAGCCGCAGGTGCAAGAAATAGAGGAGCAGAGATTTATAGAAATACTGCCGTTACAGCAATCCGACAAACAAAAAGTGGCTGGGTAGTTGAGACTGATAAAGGTTCAATTGAATGTGAACATGTTATTTCTTGCTCAGGAAATTTTGCACGTCAAACAGGTGAAATGGTTGGATTAGATATTCCAGTAATACCTGTTGAACATCAATATATCGTGACAGAACCTCATCCAGAAATTCAAAAAAGAAAAAAGGCAGGATTGCCTGAGATGGGAGTCTTAAGAGATAGTGATAGCAGATGGTATATGAGAGAAGAAGCGGGAGGATTAATTTTAGGTCCGTATGAAGATGGCGCTCCAGCTTGTTATGTCGAAGGACCCTCAAAAGATTCTGAATACGAATTGTTCCAAGAAGATTTAGATCGATTAGCTCCTCATATTGAAGGTGCTATACATAGAGTTCCTGCTTTTGGTGAGGTGGGAGTTAAAAAAGTTTACAATGGAGCAATTTGTTATACGCCTGACGGTAATCCAATAGTTGGTCCAGCCTGGGGGTTAAAAAATTTTTGGATTAATGAGGGTCATAGTTTTGGTATCACAGCTGCTGGTGGTGCAGGTTGGCAACTAGCAGAGTGGATTGTTGATGGAGAACCAACAATTGATATGCTTGGTGTTGAACCTAGACGTTACGGAAATTACGCAACCAAATCTTATTTAAAAGCAAAAAACGAAGAAGCTTATAGCCATGTTTTTATTGTTCATTATCCAGATGAGGAAAGACCAGCCGCAAGACCATTAAGAACATCTCCTTGTTATGAGAGAATGAAAGATTTAGGTGCAGTGTTTGGTCAAAAATTTGGTTGGGAGAGACCCAATTTTTTTGCAACAGATGGTATGGAACAAAAAGATGATTGGTCATTTAGAAGATCAAAATGGTTTGATGCAATTAAAAAAGAGTGTCAAAATGTAAAAGAAAATGTTGGTCTATTAGATATGACGGCATTTGCAAAATGTCGAATTAAAGGTCCTAAAGCTGAAGAGTTTTTAGATTATCTAGTTGCAAATAAACTTCCTAAAAAAATTGGCAGAATAAATCTATGTCATGCACTTAATACCAAAGGTGGAGTTCATTCAGAATTTACAATCATGAAAGAGGCCGAAAACAGCTATTACCTTGTTTCAGCAGGTGCAAATTTGAGACTAGATCATGATTGGATACAAAAGTGGATGCCAACTGATGGATCAGTGATATTTGAAGATTTAACTAATAGCACAGGGGTACTTGTTGTAGCTGGACCAAAAGCAAGACAATTAATGCAAAAAGTTTCCACAGATGATTTTTCTAATGAAAACTTTAAATGGTTAACAGCTAAAAATGTTAATGTTGGTTATGCTCCAGTAAATGCAATGCGAGTAAACTTTGTTGGAGAACTGGGTTGGGAATTACATCATCCAATTGAGTATCAAAATCATATTTTTGATAAATTAATGGAAGCTGGAAAAGATTTAGGACTGAAACCTTTTGGAATCAGAGCAATGAATAGTTTACGAATTGAAAAATCTTACAAATTAGTTGGAACAGAATTATCAATAGAATATTCACCATATGAGTCAGGCTTAGATAGATTTGTACATCCCAATAAAGGAAATTTCATTGGTCTCGAAGCATTAAACAAGTGGAGAGAAAAAGGTTTTGATAATAAATTAGTTACTCTCGAAGTTCATAATACAACTGACTCAGATGTATTAGGAAATAATCCAATTTATAAAGATGACAAAGTTGTTGGAAGAGCTACAGGTGGTGAATATGGATTTAGATTAGATAAGTCAATTGCATTAGCAATGGTAAAACCAGACTTAGCTAACGTTGGTGAGAAACTTAAGGTTGATATTTTAGGCAAGATGTATGAAGCTACAATATTAGATGAAAGTCCTTATGACGCTGAAAATAAATTATTGAGAGCCTAATGAAAATTTTAGTCGCAGTAAAAAGAGTAATCGATTACAACGTTCAGATTAGAGTTAAGGAAGACAACACAGGCGTTGTAACTGACAATGTTAAAATGTCTACTAATCCACCTGATGATAACGCAATCGAAGAAGCCGTAAAAATTAAAGAAGCTGGTAAAGCTACAGAGGTTGTTGCAGTAAGTATTGGTGAAGAGAAAGCTCAAGAAACAGTTCGTAAAGCTTTAGCAGTTGGAGCGGATAGAGGAATACTTGTTAAGACAGAGGGTATAATTGAACCGCTTGCTGTTTCAAAATTGTTACAAAAAATTGTTGATAAAGAAAAACCAGATTTAGTTTTTATGGGTAAACAAGCAATTGATGACGATTGTAACCAAACAGGTCAAATGCTAAGTGCACTTTTAAATTGGCCTCAAGCAACTTTTGCATCAAAAATTGAAATTAAAGATGGTAAATTAGAAGTTACTAGAGAAATAGATGAAGGTTTAGAAACAATTGAAATTAATGTTCCAGCAATAGTAACTTGCGACTTAAGATTAAACGAACCAAGGTATGCTTCATTACCAAATATAATGAAAGCAAAGAAAAAACCTATTGAGCAATTAAATGCGTCAGATTTAGGAGTGGATATAACTCCTAGAATCGAGCAAGTTAAAGTTGAAGAGCCACCAAAGAGAAAAGCTGGAATAAAAGTTTCAAGTGTTGCTGAGTTGGTTCAAAAATTAAAAAATGAAGCTAAGGTAATATAATGTCGGTTTTATTAATTGCAGAACATAACAACAAAGAATTAAAGCCATTTACACTTAATGCAAGTACAGCTGCTTCTCAAATTGATAATGATGTGCATGCAGTTATTATTGGACATAATTGTGATGAAGCTGCTAAAGCACTTTCAGAATTACCATTAATTAAAAAGGTTATTCAAGTTGAAGCTGCTCACTATGAAAACTTTGTTGCTGAAAATTTTGCGCCTGTAATTGTAAAATTAGCTGAAAATTATTCACATATTATCAGTTCAGCTAATACCTTTGGCAAAAATTTAATGCCAAGAATTGCTGCTGCTTTAGATACATCGCAAATAAGTGATATTATCAAAGTTATTGCGCCCGATACCTTTTTAAGACCAATTTATGCAGGAAACGCTTTTGCAACTGTTAAAAGCAAGGATGCAAAAAAATGTGTAACCATTAGACCTACATCTTTTGATCCATGTGAAAGCTCAGGTGGATCAGCTCCTATAGAAAAAGCAGATCCTGGTGAAGAATTTGCAAAAACAAAATTTATTAAAAGAGAAGAGGTTAAATCAGATAGACCTGAACTTGGTACAGCGAGAGTCGTTGTTTCTGGTGGAAGAGGAATGCAGAGTGGAGATAATTTTAAATTAATTACTTCTTTAGCTGATAAATTAAATGCGGCTATTGGAGCGTCAAGAGCCGCAGTTGATGCAGGATATATAAGCAATGATCATCAAGTTGGTCAAACCGGAAAAGTTGTTGTTCCTGATTTATACATCGCAGTTGGTATTTCAGGTGCTATTCAACATTTAGCTGGTATGAAGGAAAGTAAAGTAATCGTGGCGATTAATAAAGATGGTGAGGCGCCAATTTTTAGTGTCGCAGATTATGGACTTGAAGCTGATCTTTTTGAGGCAGTTCCTCAGTTCTTGGAGGAATTGAACAAATTAAACACTATACAAAAATAATATAATCTGTAAAAAATTGAGTATGTCCAGAGAGACAATGGAATATGATGTAGTTATTGTAGGTGGTGGTCCATCAGGACTAGCCACAGCTATTAGATTAAAACAACTAAATTCAGAATTAAATATTTGTTTATTAGAGAAAGCATCTGAAATAGGTGCACATATTTTAAGTGGAAACGTTTTTGAAACAAGAGCTTTAGATGAATTAATTCCTGGTTGGAAAGAATTAGATTCACCTATCAAAACTAAAGTTACTAAAGAAAAATTTTTATTTTTAGGAAAAAATAAATCATTAAGCTGGCCAACTTGGTTGCTTCCAGCAGTTCAAAAAAATCATAAAAATTATATTATTAGTCTTGCAAACTTATGTCGATGGCTTGCAGAACAAGCTGAGACACTTGGTGTTGAAATTTTTCCAGGATTTCCCGCAAGTGAAATATTATATAATGATGATGGCTCTGTTAAAGGAGTTGCAACTCAAGATATGGGTTTAGATAAAGAAGGAAACAAAAAAGATAGTTATGAGCCAGGTATTGATCTTATTGGTAAAGTAACTGTTTTTGCAGAGGGCTGTAGAGGTCATTTGGGTAAACAATTAATTAACAAGTTTGAATTAGATAAAGGAAAAGATCCTCAACAATATGGAATTGGTTTTAAAGAAATTTGGGAAATAGATGAAAAAAATCATGAAAAGGGGATGGTCATGCATACAGCTGGTTGGCCATTAGATAAAAACACTTATGGTGGAAGTTTTATATATCACGCTGAGAACAAACAAGTTTTCTTAGGTTATGTCATTGGATTAGATTATAAAAATCCTCACTTATCACCATTTGATGAGTTCCAAAGATTTAAAACTCATCCAGCAATTAGAAAAATTATTGAAGGAGGAAAAAGAATTTCTTATGGAGCACGAGCTTTAATTGAAGGTGGTTTTCAAAGTTTACCGAAAATGTTTATGCCTGGAGCATTACTTGTTGGATGTGATGCGGGTACACTTAATATGCCTAAAATAAAAGGTTCCCATACAGCCATGAAAAGCGGAATGATAGCCGCTGAGACCATTGATGAACACTTTAAATTAAAAAAAGATTTATCGATCTTTGAGGAAAAGTTCAAAAATAGCTGGGTTTATGAAGAACTTTATAAGGCTAGAAATGTCAAACCAAGTTTTAGCTGGGGTCTTATTTTGGGTATTATTTTTACAGGAATAGATCAAATTTTATTCAGAGGTAGAATGCCTTTTACCTTAAAACACAAACATGCTGATCACGAAACACTAAAGCCAGCTAATGAAATGCCTAAAATTGAGTACCCAAAACCTGATAATATCATCACTTTTGATAAAACAAGCTCGGTATATTTAACTGGTACAAATCACGCTGATAATCAACCAGTGCATTTAAAATTGAAAGATCCAAATTTGCCAATTAGTTATACTTTAGAAAAATTTGATGAACCTGCTCAAAGATATTGTCCAGTTGGAGTTTATGAGATTCAAAATGAAAACAATGTTCAAAAATTCGTGATTAATTCTCAAAATTGTATTCATTGTAAAACTTGTGATATTAAAGAGCCATCACAAAATATTAATTGGGTCACTCCAGAAGGCGGTGGTGGACCTAAGTATGGTAATATGTAATTAAGATAGATCTATTGCAAATTTCTTTAGAGTTTCAATTGGTAAAATCTTAAGTGTGTTTTCGTGAGTGCTCTTTAAAAATATTGGACAACCTTTACCAGCTTCTACTGCACGAGCATACCAAGTAGCACAAACACACCATCCATCACCATCTTTTAAACCGGGAAATCCAAATTCAGGATGGGGGGTAATCAAATCATTACCAGCTTCTTTGCACCATTCTAAAAATTCTGCGGTAACTTTTGCGCAAACAGTATGTAACCCATGATCATTTTCATCAGTATTACAACAACCATCTCGATACCAACCAGTTAAAGGATCAAGTGAACATTCCTCTAATTTTTCTCCAAGAACGTTTTTTTGTAATTTATTTTCCATAGACATTGTATATTTCATTATCAATTTCTGCATTGAAAGAGATTGAACGTCTTTCTTCATCAGTTCCTTTAAATGGGAAAACTGTGTGCATCAAATAGTTCGGAAATAAATAAAAATCTCCAGTTTCAGGTACAATATTGTATGTTGATGGACAAGTAAACATTCTTGCACCATGAATTAATTGTAAATTTCCACCTCTATATTTTTTTAATTTTTTTTTTTGAACACTTTCACCTAAAATTTTTGGAACTTTTAAAAATCCTGCTCCTGAAATATGACCTCCATGCCAATGTGTAGGATTATATTCATTTTTAAATTGACGAACAACCCAAGTTTTTAATAAATTAAATTTGGTAATTTTTTTCCCTTCATTAAGTTCAGCATAAATTTTTGAACAATTTCCTAAAAAATCAAGCCATCCTGATGACTTAACAAATTCAAGTTCTAATAGAAATTCTTGTGTTACATCTCCAACTAATCCCTCACCATAATTCAATTTTTCCATTTTTTTTTTATCTTCTATAGTGCTGTCAATATAATTATTCAATTTATTTAAAATTTCATCAGGTATTCTAACTTTCAATACAGCAGGACCTAATACTCTTAAATTTTGATATTTAATTTCCATTTAATTAAATTTTAGTTGGATTGGGTTGACCCTTATAAACTTTTTCAGGATCAAATTTTTTTTCTTTTTCAGTAAATTTCATCTTTACTTCTCGCCCATTTTCAATTGGCCCAAGGGGAATAGATCTATAAAAACAAGATCGATAACCAACATGACAGCTAGCGCCATCACCAATATCAACAGTTAACCAAATAGAATCTTGGTCATCGTCAATTTTAATTTCAGTTACTTTTTGAACAAAACCACTTGTTTTACCTTTATGCCAGATAGCTTTTCTTGATCTGCTGTAATAATGAGCCTCTTTTGTTTCGATAGTTTTTTTTAACGCTTCAACATTCATATAACCATGCATTAAAATTTCTTTTGTTTGAGAACACATTGTAATAACAGGGATTAATCCATCATTATCAAATTTAGGAGAAAGTAGATTCCCCTCTTCAATTTCCAGCACATTTTCTCTTTTTTTGAACATATTCGGTGATTATGTAGCACATATCTCGATATATTAAATATTTTAAAAATAAGCATTTATAGGTATAAAACCCACCATGAAATTAGTTAAAGATATAGATAATAATCAAAATTCTAAAAAGATTTCTGATAAGGAAGCTGAAGAAGCTTTTAAAACTATTTTAGCTTGGATGGGTGAAGATCCAAATAGAGAAGGATTATTGGAAACACCAAAAAGAGTGGTCAAAGCATTCAAAGAGTATTTCAAAGGTTATAAAGAAGACCCTATCCAAGTTTTAGATAAAACATTTGGTGATGTCGATGGATATGATGACATGGTTATTCAAAAGAATATTTCTGTTCAAAGTCATTGTGAACATCACATGGCACCTATTATAGGTAAAGCTCATGTGGCTTACATTCCCAATGAAAGAGTTGTTGGGTTAAGTAAATTGGCAAGAGTTGTTGAGGTTTTCTCAAAAAGATTGCAAACTCAGGAAAGATTAACTATGCAAATTGCGAATACACTAATGGGGGCATTGGATGCCAAAGGAGTAGCAGTGACAATAGACTCAACTCATCAGTGTATGACTATGAGAGGAATTAAAAAAGAACAAGCAACAACAGTTACAAATTATTATTTAGGTCAATTCAAAGAAGACCTAAGTTATCAAAATAGATATTTAAGGTTAATTAGCAATTCAAAAGATTAAAAGTGTCAGATCAATTTAAAGCATTAGTTTTAAATCAAGAAGGTGACAACTTTACAAGAGAAGTAAAATCAGTAGATAAAAGTTTTTTAAAACATGGTGATGTCACTATCAAAGTAGATTATTCAGATCTAAATTTTAAAGATGGAATGATTTTAAAAAATGGTGGAAGATTAGTAAAAGAATTTCCTCACATCCCTGGAATTGATTTTTCAGGAACTGTTGTTGACAGTGAAAATTCAAAGTTTAAGTCAGGTGATCAAGTAATTTTAACTGGGTTTAGAGTTGGAGAAATCTTTTATGGTGGTTACTCGCAAATGGCTAAAGTCAATGGTGATTTTTTAGTTAAGAAACCAGATGACTTAACTAGTAAACAAGCAATGATTTTAGGAACTGCAGGCTTTACTTCTTTGATGGCTGCATTTGCAATTAAAGCAAGAGAAGAAATATTACTTGGTGCAAAAGTAAATGATGTTTTAGTTACTGGAGCATCAGGGGGAGTTGGAAGTATTGCGGTAATGATACTAAATAAAATGGGATACAATGTAACAGCTGTATCAGGCAAAGACTCAAAAGCAAATTATCTTAAATCGTTAGGTGCTAAAAATGTTATAAATCGTAGTGAATTTGATAAAGATCCTAAGCTTATAGATAAGGGTTTATGGGATGGTGTAGTTGATACAGTCGGTGGAAAAATTTTAGCAAATGCGATTGTTCAAACGAATTCAAATGGAATTATTGCAGTCTGTGGTAATGCTAGTACTAATGAACTTAACACTAATGTTATTCCATTTATGTTACGAGGTATAAAACTTTGGGGAATGGACTCTGCAAATTGCAGTATCAAAAGAAGAGAATTTATTTGGGGTGAAGCAGCAAAACTAATTGACTTTAATTTAATAGAAAAATCAGTTCAAACAGTTAGCTTAGAGGAGTTAATTGAAACTTATCCTAAAATATTAAAAGGTGAAATTTCTGGGAGAGTTTTGGTTGATTTAAATAAATAATGGATTGGGATAAACTTAAGATTTTTCATGCAGTAGCGGAGGCAGGAAGTTTTACTAATGCTACTGTTAATTTAAATCTTAGTCAATCTGCAATTAGTAGACAAATTCAATCTTTAGAACAGGATCTAAAAGTTCAATTATTTGAAAGACATGCAAGAGGGCTTACACTTACAGAAAATGGAGAATATGTTTTTAAGACTGCTCATGAAGTTATTAGCAAATTAAAAGAAGTTGAAACGTCTCTAGGAGACCAGAAAAATAAACCTACTGGTAAATTAACAATTACAACAGTTAGAAGTTTCGGAACGCATTGGTTAACACCAAGAATTGAAGAATTTATGCGTTTAAACCCTGAAGTAGAAATAGAGCTTATTTTTGAGGACAAAGAGTTAGATTTGAGTACCAGACAAGCTGATATTGGTATTTTTATGAGAAGACCAAAACAACTTAATTATATTCAAAAAAAATTAATAGATCTTAAGTACTTTATATATGGTTCAAATAAGTACTTAGAGAAACATGGTATGCCTAAGACTATAGCTGATTTAAATAAGCATAAATTTATATCTTTTGGCAAAGGGGCTCCGTCACCAGTTTATAATCCAGATTGGGCGCTTAAATTAGGAATGCATGATGGTAAAAAGCGAAAGACTATTATGAAGGTTAATAGCGTAATGGGACTGCTTTTAGCAGTAGAAGCTGGTGTTGGTTTAGCTGCATTACCAGAATATCTTGTTAGTAATTCAAGAAATATAATTAAAGTCCTTCCAAAATCAGAGGGACCAATCACGGAAGCACACTTTGTTTATCCTCAATCTCTAAAAAACACAGCTAGAGTGACAGCTTTTAGAAATTTCTTATTTAGCAAAATAGGCGACTGGAAGTCCCAATAGACTGCGACACTATTGCGATTGATAATCATTCTCAATGAGAATAGTTCTCATTCTCATTAAATCATGCGGAAGAACTAGGAAGAACGGAGAATAAATGAGGAAGATATCAATTATAACTTTAATCTTTTCAATAATTGCATCATCATTAGCAATTGCTAACGAGGTTAATGTTTTCAATGCGAGGCATTATAAAGCAGACTCTGAGCTTTATTCTAAGTTTACAAATATGACTGGGATTAAAGTTAATTTGATAAACGGAAAATCAGGTGCTTTAGAAAAAAGAATCATAAGTGAAGGTGCAGACTCTTCTGCTGACTTATACATCACTGCAGATGCAGGAAGATGTGGTGCAATGGATGCAAAAGACACCCTTCAAAGTGGTTTAACATCTGCAGCAATTAAAGATGCTGTTCCAAAAAGCTTTAGAACAAACAAGTGGGTTGGAATCGCAAAAAGAGCAAGAATAATTTATTACTCACCAGAGAGAGTAACTGGTGCTGAATTATCTGGAATGACTTATGAAGGTTTAGCTGATCCAAAGTGGAAAGGTAGATTAGTAATAAGAAAATCTAGCAACATTTATAATAAATCTCTTGTAGCGTCTTTGATTAAAAATAATGGAAAAGCTGCAACAGCGGCATGGGCTGAAGGAGTTGTGGCTAACATGGCAAGAACACCAACAGGTAATGATAGAGCGCAAATTATGGCAGTCGCAGCGGGTGAAGCTGACATTGCGGTAGCTAATACTTACTACTTAGCTCTTATGTTATCCGGTAAAAAAGGTGCAGAGCAACAAGAAGCTGCGAAAAAAGTTAAAGCTTTCTTTCCCAATCAAAATGATAGAGGAACGCATATGAATGTTAGTTGTGCGGCTTTAGTAAAAGGTGCACCTAACAAAGCTAACGCTGTTAAACTTGTAGAGTTTTTATTAACTCCAGAGTCTCAAGAGCATTTTACAAACAATACTTTTGAGTTCCCAATGATTGATGGTGTTTCACCAAGTCCATTAGTAGTCAATAATTTAGGATTAGATTTCAAACAAGATATGAAAACTAAATTAGCTTCTTATGGAAAAAATCAAGCTGCTGCAGTTGAAGTAATGACAGCTGCTGGATGGAAATAGCAAATGGAAGAACAAAAGAAATTTATTTCTGAAGTTGATTTAAATAAATCTTCCAAAGCGTGTTCCCCATGCAGTTTGGAGTGTGAAAAAATCAATAAAAGAGTAAATAACAGAAAGCTTTCAGAAATTAAAACTGAGGAGGTTCCGCATATCCTAAAAGTATTTGATTTTTGATTTTCTGGGTGTTCAAGCGCCTTAATTAAGTTGTCTCCTTATTAAGGCCTTGAACATAATACTTTCATGTTTATAAGGCGGATTATAAATTATGAGAATAAATTTTTGGCATATATCGTCTTTTGTAATTTCATTATTTGTAATTATTCCAATTTTAACTGTCTTTTCTAGTTTTTTTGAAAATACCTCCAATTACTATCAAGTATTAAAAGATACTTTTTTATTGGAGTATATTTTCAATTCCCTAATCTTATTGGTGAGTGTTTTAATTTTAACTTTTATTATAGGGACAGGATCAGCTTACTTAGTTTCATTTTTTAATTTCCCGTTTAGTAATTTTTTTAAATGGGCATTAATTCTATCTTTTGCTGTACCCCCTTATATCTATGCGTATTCATTAACAGCTTTTTTTGAAAATTATGGAACCGCCTATACTATTTTAAAAAATTTATTTGGTGAGGGTAATTACAATCAAAGTATACCTAAATTTGATGGTTTATTAGGTGTAGTATTATCAATTTCTTTTTCACTTTATGCCTATGTCTATATCTTAGCTAGAGCTTCATTTTTATATCAATCACAAAACATAATTGATTTGGGAAAAAACCTAGGGTTTACAAAGTTTAAAGCATTTTATTCAATTATTCTACCAGCAGCACGACCTGCTATAGTTGCTGGCTTATCGCTAGTGGCCATGGAAACACTTGCGGAATTTGGTGCAGTAGATTTCTTCTCAATAAATACATTAACTACGGGTATCTATAATTCATGGATTGCCTTTGACGATTTAGCATTTGCAAATCAATTATCGTTCTTTTTATTGTTATTTATTTTTGCACTTTTTATCTTAGAAAATTTATCAAGAAAAAATGCCAAATATCACTTCAATACCAAGGCAGGTTTTAAACAAAAACAAAAAATACAACTTTCAGGTAAAAAAGCTTTTTTAGCTTTTTCTTTTTGTTTTTTAGTATTTTTTTTTAGTTTTTTATTTCCGCTTAGTCAGATGATGTATTGGACAATTAAATTTCCAGAAAATTTGTTTGATTTAAAAATCTTAGATTTATTAATGAATACTCTTTATTTAGTAATTTTATCAAGTCTGCTGTTGATAATATTTGGTTTAGTTTCCAATTATGGAAATAGAGTGAATAAAAATAAAACGTTAAATATTTTATCCACATTATCTATTTCAGGTTATGCAATTCCTGGAGTTATTTTAGCTGTCGCGTTCATAACCTTTATTGCATGGTTTGATGATAGTGTGATTAAAAATTTGGGTTTTGTTTCTATCAAAAAAGTTTTTATAGGATCAATCCTTGGATTAGTGCTTGTATACTTTATTAGATTTTATTCTCTTGCTTATAATGGAATTAAATCAGGCTATGAGAAAATTAATATTTCAGTTGATGAAAGCTCATATTTACTTGGTTACTCAAAAAGAAAAACGTTTATGAATATCCATATTCCTTTTTTGAGAAATTCTTTGTTGTTTGTTGGAATATTAGTCTCTTTAGAAATAATAAGAGAACTACCAATTACTCTCATTTTAAGACCTTTTAATTTTGAAACTTTTGCAACAACAGCTTATATCTCTGCATCAGAAGATTTACTTGAGGCTGCTGCGGTACCCTCATTATTTTTGATTTTGATTGCAACTTTCTTCATAATTGTTACATCTAAATATATTTTAAGAGATAATAATGACTAAAAATTTTTTTGAAGTTAACAACGTTGATTTTAATGTAGGTAACAAAACTAAAGTTAAAAACGTTTCTTTTGCAATTGAAAATCAAGGTGACGTAATATGTCTTTTAGGTCCTTCAGGAATTGGCAAAACTACAATCTTAAGAACGATTGCGGGCCTTGAAAAATTAAAAAAAGGATCAATCATTCTAAATGGAAAAACTTTATCTTCTGAAAATATTAACTTAGAGCCAGAAGAAAGAAATGTTTCACTTGCTTTTCAAGACAACAGTCTATTCCCACATTACACTATTGAAAAAAATATTTCGCTTGGTTCTGAAAGAAATAAGGAAAAAAAAGAGAAAAAAATTAGTTTAAAGGAAATAGTAGATTTATTAGACATATTCCACATTCTGAATAAATACCCGCATGAAATAAGTGCCGGTGAAGCACAAAGAGCCTCATTAGCAAGATCATTAATAATGCAGCCAGACTTGTTGTTACTTGATGAGCCATTATCAAATGTAGATCAAAGTTTTAAAGAAGAAATCCAAGTAAGATTAAAAAAAATTTTAAATAAATTAAAGATCACAACAATCATTGTTACACATGACTCTTATGAGGCATTTTATTTAGGATCTAAATGCGGAATAATTTTAAATCAAGAACTGAAACAATTTGATGATCCTTACAAGGTATATCATTTGCCAAATTCTATTGAAGTAGTCAATTTTTTAAATAGAGGAATTTTAGTTCCAGCAAAGGTGACTGGAAAAAATACTTTAGAAAACTGGGATTTAGGTACTATTGAAGGGAATTTTATAAAAGAGTATCCAGAAGGTGCCAATGTGCAACTATTACTTCAGCCAGAGGATTTAGAGCATGATGATACAAGTAATTTAAAACTTGAGGTAGTTGATCGAAAATTTAGAGGCACTAATTTTATTTATACTCTTAGAGCTCCAAGTAATACTTTAATTCCAGTATTTGTTCACTCACACCATATACACCAACATGAAGTGGATGAAAAATTTGGTATCAAAAGACCAATTCATATTGATCATATAGTTTGCTTCTAATAAAAACCTTTTAGAAAATGAAAAGTAACTTTAAAGTTTTTTTAAAGGGAATTATTGATGTAAGCCCACTTATGATACCAGTGGTCCCATTTGGTTTAATATTCGGCGTATTGGCTATTGATATTGGATTTACTCCGATTGAAACAATGGCAATGTCTTTAATAATTTTTGGTGGTGCTTCGCAAATAGTATTATTGCAATTATTTTCAGGAGGAGCTTCATCTTTAGTAATAATAAGTTCTGTTGGGGCTGTTAATTCAAGACATCTACTTTATGGTGCAGTCGTATCCGAACATCTATCAGATTTAAAATTAATTTGGAAAATTATTATTTCATACTTTTTAATCGATCAAGCATTTGCAATTTCAAATGAATATTTAAAAAAGAATAAAGATAATAATAGATATTTTCATTTAGTAGGTGGGGGAGCTACTTGTTGGGTGATATGGCAATCAACAACATTTTTAGGAATTATACTTGGAGCAGCAATCCCAGAAAAACTTGGTCTAAGTTTTGCGGTTCCTTTAACTTTTTTAGCCTTATTAGTTAATGACTTTAGAAAATTTATAAATGTGATTGTAATAATTATTTCAGGGTTGGTTGCTACATTTGGATATAATTATATCCCTTTTAAAGCATACGTCATAGTTGCCGCTTTTGCAGGGTTGTTTACTGCAATGATTTTAACAACGAAAAATAAAAGAATATGAGCAACTGGGCATTAATTTTATATTGTGGATTGATTACGTATCTAACAAGATTTTCCATGATAGCTTTAATTAAAAAGGAAATGTTCAATGATAGAATTAGAGAGATATTATCATTTGTGCCATCTGCAATATTTCCTGCAATAATTTTTCCGGCAATTTTTATTAATGACAAAGGCTTGTTCGAAATAGATGATAATCCAAAGATATTAGCTGCAATAATTGCAATGGTTATTGGTATTTTCTCTAGAAGTATAATTGCGACAATATTTTCAGGATTAGCTTCTTATTGGTTTTTAATATTTGTTGTATAAGCAGTTATGAAAAAAATTTTAACTATTTGTTTTCTTTTATTTGCATTCAAAGTCAATGCTATGGAAAAAGAAACAACTTTTAAAAAAGAATTATTTGATAAAGCACAATCTGAGGGTAAGGTTGTAGTAGTGAGCTCTTGGATTAAGTATTGTATGTCCTGTGCTAGTCAAATGAAAGTTTTGCAAAAAGCAAAAAATGATTTTAAAAATATTGAATATTTTGCATTTGATGTCACCAACAAAGAAATTGCTAATTTTTTTAATGTACAATATCAAACTACACTTTTAATTTTCAAAGATAATAAAGAAGTTTATCGAAGTCTTGGAGAGACTACTAAAGAACTAATCTATAAGGCTTTAGAGTCCTCGATTTAATTTAAACACCTAAATTAATATTTTTAGATACATTGAAATCAATCTGAGCAGGTTTTTTTAAATTAAGATTGTTCATGATCTCAATATATTCATCAACACTACTTACTTGTAATCTTGGGTTTTGTTTTTTTTCTTTACCAATCGTGCTTACTTTTTCACCTTTATAATCATGAGCAGGGTACAAAAGAGTTTCCTCAGGTAATTTTAAAAGTTTATTAAAAATTGAATTATAAGCATCTTTCGAACTACCATTTTGAAAGTCTGTTCGACCAGTTCCGTTAATTAGTAGTGTGTCACCTGAAAAAAGATAATTATCCATTAAAAAGCTATAACTATCTGAAGTATGTCCAGGAGTATACATCGCTCTAATTTTAAGATTATCTAGACTAATATATTCATCATCTTTAACTTTTATTTCAACAGCATCTGCAGGAGTATGGGCGCCCATAATAGTAGAACATTTAGTAATATCTTTAAGCTTAGATGCCCCTGTTACATGATCTGCATGTATGTGGGTATCAATTACTTTTACTAATTTTAAATCTAACTCCTTTAGTAAATTTATGTATTCGCCAACATTTTCTAACACAGGATCAATAATTAACGCCTCTCTTCCTTTTCCAGACGAGACTAAATAGGTATATGTAGAAGAGTTTTTGTCGAATAATTGTTTGAAAATCATTTAATTATAATAACACATAAGTACAAATTGACCCATTGTAAAAATAATAAGAGGAATTATTTCTAAACACATTATGAAAATATTAAAATTTTTAATTATCTTTTTATTTACTTACACATTTGCCTATGCTGATAAAAATATGAAAATCGGCTCTAAAGGTAAAGAAAGTGAAGTCTCACGTGTAGTTAAAGTTGTGATGTATGACAACTATTATGAACCAAGTTCATTTCAAATTAAAGCTGGTGAAACAATTAAATTTGAAGTGGAAAATGCTGGTATGCTTGTCCATGAATTTAATATTGCAAATAAAATGATGCATATGAAACATCAACCAGAAATGATTAAAATGGTTGAAAATGAAATTTTATTAGCTGATTCCATCGATAAAGAAAAAATGAAAAAAATGGCAAAAATAGATAAAGCCATGGCCCACTCACATAGTAATAGTGTTTTACTTGAGCCAAAACAAAAGGGAGAAATCATCTGGAAATTTGATAATGCAGTTAACATTGAGGTAGCTTGCAATGTTCCTGGTCATTATCAAGTTGGAATGATTGCTAAAGTTGATATAAATTAACTTAATGGACACAACAGCCAAGGCCAATTTTCATTGGTCGTGTAGACATACTTGGAAAAGAAGTGCTAAAAACACTGCTTGGTGTTTATTAGGTTGTGCCATCGGAGATTTAGGTACAATTTTATTTTTTCAACTGACAAAAATTCCATTTCCTGTTTTAGGGATTATGATTTTAGCCATCATTAATGGTTTGATTACAAGTATCATTTTGGAAACAATTATATTAATGAGACAAAGTTTTGATTTTTCCAAAGCTTTTAAAACTGCAATTGGAATGAGCTTTATATCAATGATTAGCATGGAAGTTGCTATGAACTTAACTGATTACTTTTTAACTGGTGGTGCAATATTAACATGGTGGGTTGTGCCGATTATGCTCTTAGCAGGTTTTGTAACACCATGGCCATATAATTATTGGAGACTTAAAAAATTTGGTGTTGCTTGCCATTAATCAAAAATTTTAAATTAAGTTGATTAAATGCAAAAATCTTCGATATCTTATATTTTAAAATTATCTTTCCCTATTTTCTTTGCAAATTTAGCAATTCCTTTAGTTGGTATTATTGATACAGCCTTGATGGGAAATCTTGGAAACCTTTCTTATTTAACAGCAACATCGGTCGCTGCAAATTTGTTCTCTATGATATTTTGGAGTTTTGGTTTTTTAAGAATGGGAACTGTAGGTATGGTTTCTCAAGCCTTGGGGCGAAATAGTTACCAAGAAATTTTAAATATAATTTTAAGAAATTTATTGTTTGTATTGATAGTTTCAGCCTTAATTTTTTTATCTCAAATATTAATTCTTAATTTAAGCTTAGAAATATTTGATTTATCTGAGTTAACTAAAGAATTTTATATTCAATATTTCAAAATTAGAATTTATTCAGCCCCTGGGGAACTAACTTTATATATTCTCACAGGTTTTTTTGTTGGTTTACAGAAAACTAAAATTTCTAGCTTAATAATAGGTTTTTTTTCTATTCTAAATATATTTTTAAGTATCGTTTTAGTTACAAAATTTGATTTAAATATAAAAGGAGTGGCTTATGGCACTTTTTTTTCAGCATTAATTACGTCTATAATATTTTTGATTTATACTTTTAATTATTTAAAAGAATTTTTTAATATCAAGATTGATGTAGTGAGTCTTTTTGATTTAAAAAAGATGAAAGATATTTTTAATATTAATTTTGATATCTTTATTAGGACCATTTTATTAACATTTTCTTTTTTATGGTTCACTTATTTAGGAACACAAATAGGAGAGGATTATGTTGCGGTTAATGCTATCTTAATAAATTTAGTTTTCTTGTCAGCATTTATATTAGATGCTTATGCATTTTCTACCGAAGGATTAGTTGGGTACTCTCTGGGAAAAAAAAATTTAATACTTTTTAAAACAATTATTAAAAATTCTTTTATATTAAGTTCTTTAACAGGTCTTTTGATCTCAATTATTTATTTTTTTATAAATGAAAATGTAATTTATTTAATGTCAGATATAGAAAATATCAGAAAGTTAAGTTCATCTTATGTAATTTGGTTAATCTTGTTGCCCTTTATTGCATCTTTCTGTTATCAGTTTGATGGTATTTTTATTGGATCTTCTCAAACAAAAGAGCTGAGAAATGCTATGATTTTTTCTGTATTTTGCTATTTATTAATTTCATTAATTTTAACAAAGTATTTGTCTAATACAGGAATTTGGATTTCACTCTGTTTCTTTATGATTTTAAGAGGATTATCATTATTTTATTATTTGGATAAAATTTATCAAAGATTTAAAGCTTAATTTAAGATTTAAAAAATTATGGTAAAAAAAAATATTAAAAATTGGGATAATAAAACTTGGCTTTCTTCAAAAAGATATATTCAGACTTTTAATAATTTTTTATTAAGACAAATTGAGTTAAACAGAAATTCTCAAATTTTAGATATTGGATGTGGAAGAGGAAAAATATTAGGCTCTTTATCTTTAATATTGAGATTAAAAAATAAGCCAACAGGTATAGATATAGAGAGACATAAAGATAAAGATAAAAAAATAATTTTTAAAAAAATTGATGCAATTAAATATTTTAAAAAAAATAAAAAAAAATTTGATTTAATTTTAATTAAGCAAACAATTCATTTATTAAAATTTAAAGAAATTAAACAATTACTATTCTTATGTAATGAAGCCCTTAATCCTAAGGGAAAAATAATCATATTTTCATTAAATACAAATCAAAATGAAATCCCAACTTTTTCATTAATGAAAAAAAAATTAAAAAATTCATTAAATAGGGATAAGCAAATAATTCAATTCATATTAAATTTAGATTTCAAAATCCTAATAAAAAAATTTGTTTTCAAAGTAAAAATAACAAGGAAAAAATATATTCAAATGATCAGGAACAGGTATATTTCAACACTGCTAAATTTTAAATCAAAGGAAATCAATGAAGGGATTAATGAAATTAGCACTAAATATAGGAAAAATCTAAGGTTTAATGACAAACTTATTTGTCTGATTTTAAAAAAGTAAATCCAACTTACTTAAGGGGTCGCCCCTTTGCTCTCCAGCCAAAAGAGCTCCCTTAAGTCGCCTTGATGGCATTTAAGTCCGAATGGACTTTAAGTTTTTTGTTTTCGTTTTTATGAAATATAAAGCTACCCAGCTAAGTGTCAGGTGGCATTTGATTCATTAAAACTACCTCCTTAATTAGAAGTTAAATTTCAGCAAGGTTGTATTCAAGATATTTATTTACAAATTAATTAAATATATTTCTTGAATACAACCTAACTATTTATTAGTCTTCCCACATCTTAAAAAAACTTCACTTAAAAATAGAAAATTAAAAATTGCATTGAGTTTTAATATCTATATTGTTTCATTATGAAATATGTAAAAGGATTAATTAACTTACTTGTAAGCTTAATTGTTTCTACGATAATTATTTACGCTATCAATATTGCAGCAGGTTTTGCTGGAGCTGACTACACATTTAGTCATGGGGAAACATTTGTGATTTGGATATTAATGGCAATATTAGTTAACAATTGCTTTAATAAATAATCTATATATTAAATTTTCTTTTCAAATGTTTGAGTTTTCCCTCAGTGCTATCATAATCTATATAGCAACCTTGTAAAAATCGATTACCTTCATTAGCATTATATTCGGTTCTGCCGTGAAGAAGTCTATAGTTATCCATCATCAATAGATCACCAGGTTTTAATTTAAATTCAATTCTGAATTTTTCTGAGTTGTACATTTCTGATATTTTGTTTCTAGCTGTATAATATAATTCTAATTTTTCCTTATCCATTAAGGGCACAAAATCTAATCGAGGACTAAATCTGACTTGTTTAAGTCTTTTGTTTTCATCAAGTTGGATCATTTCTGCCCAGTCTTCTAAAACAACATTATCATCAACAAATTGAAATCTAACTTTTATTTCGGTTAAAATTTGGAAAAAAGTTGGATGCTCTTTTTTTAATTCTTCCGTTACAGCAAGACCATCAACTAATGTTGATAAGCCACCACCAACTTCATTTTCGATGCAATGCAGCAATTGTATACAGGGCACTGGTTTTCTATAAGGATTGTCAGTATGTGGTGCTAAAGGTAATGAAGTATAGGCAAGATCATTTGGATTTGGTTTTGATTTAACATTAAAAAACTCGCCAAAGTTAGTTCGTCTAATACTTCCAATTGAATTAGCAAAATTGACAATAAAGTTATCTTGGGTAGGAACATTTTCAAATATAACAAATCCATATTTATAAAAGTCTAGTAAAGACTCATACATTATTTTTTCCTCAAAAAAGTTTTTATTAAACTTATAAATATTGTTATTTTGAAAGTCTGATTTCCATGAAATTTTATTGATAAAGTATAATTCATTATCTTTCTCAAATTCTTTAAGTATATTTTCGATAACTAGTTTTGCGTATGCACCATCTTTAAAACTCACCTCAAGAAATTTATCTGAAATATTCACTTTTGAAATTTCTGAGCTATTTTTAAGCATTGTTGGATCAAATAATCTTTGTTGAGTTTTTTGATCTAAAAAGTTCTCACTATTCACCCGTTCTCTTAGCCAAAAAGGGTGAATTTCTTTTTTTGCACCCTGTTTTTCAAAAAACACTTTGTTATCAGTTAATTCTATTTTCATACAATAATAAGAGAATTATTTAAAATTTTACTTTAATCAATATAAATTAAATAGTAATAGTCCCATGTGTCTAAATTAAATTCATCAGATTTTAAAAGGTATTCTAAGTTTGTTGATGGCTTAGCTAGAAAACTTACTAAGTTTTATTATTCTAAGCTCAATAGAACTTTTAAAGTCTCTAACAAATTAAGAGGCAAGGGTTTCGATCCTGTTACAACCTCAGATAAAGCTTTTGAAAAATTTATCAGGAAAGAGATAGGAAAAAAGTTTCCTAATCACCAAGTCATAGGCGAGGAGTTTGGCAAAAAGAAAACCAAAAGTGATTTTACCTGGGTAATTGATCCAATAGATGGAACCAGATCTTATGTAATTGGTAATCCTACTTGGAGTAACTTAATTTCTTTGAATTATAAAGGGAACCCTGTAATTGGACTGGCAAACTATCCTGTTCTTAAAAAATATTATTATAACGCGTCAGATAAAGTTGCATATGTTGTGGATCAAAGAAAAAAAAGAAAAATAAAAGTTAATAAAAAAATCTTATTCAAAAATATAAAGATGTCCGCAGCTTTTCATGGCATGTTATCTTTAAATAAACAAAAAAAAATCCCCAAAATTTTAAAACTAATGCAATTTCCTTGTGCAGATGCTCTTAGCTACTCACATCTTGCAGAAGGGAAAGTAGATGTAGTTATTCAATGTGGAAATAAAATTTGGGATATTCATCCTTTAATACCAATTATAAAAGCAGCCGGTGGAGTTGTTAGTACATGGAAAAATACAGATGCGGTTAAAGGTGGAAATATTGTTGCTTCAGTTAATAACAATATTCACAATAAAATTTTAAAAATGCTTAGACCAATAACTAAGTAGTTTTACCAAGAGTATTCAAAAGAATTACACCAATAATAATTAGAGCTATCCCAATAATACCATAGAGATTTGGTATTTGATTATATTTAAACACGCCAAATAAAGTTACTGCAGTAATTGTTAGTCCTCCGTACGTAGCATAGGTGAAACCTACAGGAATAATATTCATTGCTTTTGATAAACAAAAAATACAAGCAACTATTGATATTGCACAAAAAATTGTTGGGCCAATATTGGTAAATCCATTAGTAGATTTTAAAAAACCATTTGAAGTAATGCCTAAGATAATTGCCAGTAGAAGAAATATATATCCAGATAAATTAGTCATAAATTTAATTTGTTTTACCAAGAAGATTAACTATTAACACTCCTGAAATAATTAAAATTAAACCAACAATAGTGTAAACGTCTGGCATTTGATTAAATTTATATACCCCAACAATTGTTGTGGCGATAATACATAGACCTGCAAATGAGGCGTAAGTGATACCCACAGGAATAGTTTTCATAACAATTGATAATGTAAACATACAAGCAACTATTGTTATTGCTGTTAATAAGCTTGGTAATAATAATGTAAAACCATTAGCTCCTTTAGCAAAACCATTTGCTGCAGTCCCCAAAATTACTGCAAGTATAAGAACTATGTAGGCAATTATATTACTCACAATATAAAGAGTATTATTATTTGGTAATTTTATCTACAAATTTTTCTACTATTGGAGCTACAATTGTTGTGGCAACTAATGCAACAGGTAAGCTTACTGACCAAGCTTTAAAAAATCTCTTATAATAAAGTTCATCATAACCTGTATTGATATATGTAATTATAAGTGTCATGATCAAGCTCATGCCAAGACCCATAAAAAATATGAATATTAATTTTGAATATTTTTTTGGAAACATAGAAAATTATAAATCAAAAATTAAGAAATAAAAATAAATTACCCATAAAAAACAAGCTGCCATGGTTACAAAAATTATTGTTACTCCAGTAGCTGTCTCATTTTTATATTTTTTATTTACCTCTTTTCGCCATTTTTTTGGATAAAGTGGGATAGTCAACGCGTAAATGATTAAAAAAATATCAAGTGCAGTTATAATTATACTAAGAAAAAGTAATTGACTCACTTATTTTGGCATTGGAGTGGCACCAGTCTCTAAACTTATAATTTTTCCATCTTTATATTTATAAACTGCCATTACTGCCTCAACATTCCCATCATTAAATGTAACTATTGAATGGTGAACTCCAATTTCATCATTTTCGTAGACCACTCTAGCTTTATCTTGGTTTATATCACCGCTCATTGCCCACTTTATAACATCTGCTTTTCCTATGGTTTTTCCTGATTTGTGCATTGTGAATTTAAAGTCATCATGCAAAAGTTCATTCATAATTGACTCATCTTTTTTATCAATTGCATTGGTATATTTCTCTAACATCGACATTTTGTACTCCTTTGTTGTTAAATATAAATTTTGTCACTAAAACCATAGATCATCACAGCACTAAGTATAGTCAACACTAATGGAGCATAAATTCCTTCATCCGACGTTTTGTCTGTGTGTCCGAGTTTATTAATTTTTGTGTTATAAAAGCCAACAATAAATGCAGATAAGTTTTGTAAGAAGATTAAGTTAAAGAATGCCCAAGTTGTCTCCAAACCATTAGGTCTTACAAAACCAACATAAATAGCCATAACTACGGAACCAAGAAATATTGATCCAAAAAATCTAACCATTCCTGCACCAGTATCGTCGATACCATATTTATCCAAAAAGGACTTTGTCTGGAAAACGCATCTAAATCCATAATAAGCAAATCCTATAAAATGGATTATAAAAACTGCTAAATAAAATATTCCATTAAATTTTTCTAACATTATTTAGTCTCCTTCACTAAATATTGGTCTTATCTCGTCCTTTATAGTTCCTTCTATGGCGACTTCTTTTAATTGATCTAAAAGTTTTATATATTCAGGATCTGCCGACATGTTAGCGTCAGCTTCGTTATCACCTTCAAACATAGTTCCAATTAAAGTTTCTCTTATTGTTCTTGGATCTCCACCCATTTGAAAAGAAAAATAGACATCATGTTTAGGATAATGTTTTTTTCTGACTGCCGCTAAACCTTTTCCTATTTCCATTGCTTTTCCTAGGCCGTCATCTTTTACTCTCATTGTTCTAGTATAAATTACCTTCATTGTTTCTCCTCATTTGGTAAAAATTTAGGCATTTTTATTTAGCATTAAAATCTATAACATCATCTGTACACTCAACAAATTTATGAGGTTCATAGAAGTCGTTCATAGACTCTAATTGTTTATTAATTGCATCTGGATCAGTACCTTTCCACCAACAATACATTGTTAGATTGTCTCCAGGTGTATTCCAACTCATTTGACACTTTGCATTATCACTTGTCATTGCTTTAGTCATATCTTCCATAGACATTGAACCAGTAACTTCTATCATTTTAGCTTTTGCCTCTTTTGATTTAAAAGTGTGCGTGACTATATAGTTTTTCATTTTTCTCCTTTGTGTTTAGCTTTTAAATAAAGCAAGTGCTTCATTTAAAAGTTTTTCAGACTTAGCATGATCACCATTATTATGGGCATCCATACCTTGATCTTTAAGTTCTTGAGCTTTTTTAATCTTATCATCAATATTTTTAGCTAACATCGGACATGAACCTGCATATGCTGAGCTCATAAATAAGATCAAACAAAGCGTTAACATTATTTTTTTCATTTATACTCCTTATAAATTTACTTCAGATAGTTCATATAATTTAGCACTCTCTACACATTCTGCGTAAATAGCCTTCGCGGTAGGATTATTCCCAGTTACAAATTCTTTCATTCCAGCTTCATTATGAACATTCACTTTAAATAACATCCCACTTTTATCTGGAATCATGGCTCCAACAGTTTTTTCTGGATAGGCAACGCTTTTTCTAACACCCATCCCTTCATCTGATTGCATCCATCCCATGAAAGTTTCTAATTTACCCTCTTTAAGTTTAAGGAATACTAACATTTCTTTTTCCATTTTTTCTCCTTTTAAATTAATACAAAGTCTGAACTACTTTTTTTACTCTTTCAGCTCCATTCGGAACTAAAGCTTCAACAAAAGTATGACATTTTTCAGTTTTAGCTTGGTCGTATTTGGAGCCATAATGCTTATCAACTGCTTTATTTACTCCTTCATCCCATTCTTTTTCTTGAATACCAATTTCAAGAGCATACGTTTTTAAAACTTTTACTGTTGAAATAGATTTTTCTTTCATGCCATATTCAAATTTTTCACCAGATGG
>CABZTG010000008.1 GCA_902528645.1 uncultured Pelagibacteraceae bacterium
TCTTTCCACTTTCTTGTAATTTTTGAGCTGCATTAAAAGCAATATTAGTAGCTAATGCTGTTTTACCCATTCCTGGTCTACCTGCAATTATAATTAAGTCGGATTTATGAAGACCACCTAATCTGTCATCTAAATCTCTAAGTCCAGTAGGGACACCAACAATTCCTTCATCATTTTTATATGCTGCTGATGCCATGTCAATTGTATCTTTTAAAGCTTTATCAAACTTTATAAAAGAAGAACTAAAAGAACCTTTTTCAGCTAATTTAAACAATTCTTTTTCAGAATTTTCAATTATAGTTTGTCCACTTGTATTAAGATCATTTAATTTAGCATCATCAATAGTTTGTTCAGAAATTTTTATAAGCTCTCGTCTAACAAACATATCATATATAATTTTTGAATACTCTAGCGCTTGTCTTACCGAAGTTGAAAACTTTGTAACTTTTACCAGATATTCAGGAACATTTAGTTCATCCTTTTCATCTTCAAAGTAATTCTTTAAAGTTATTGGGTTGGCCAGAAGTCCTTTATAAATTAAGCTTTCAATCGCACCAAAAATTTTTTGGTGCATGGGATCATAAAAGTTGTTGCTAGATATAATGATATTAATTTCATCAAAAATTTCATTTGAAACAAGTATTGAGCCAATTACAGCTTGTTCAGCTTCTATATTATTTGGTAATTCTTTAAAATTGTCTTTTACAATTGATAAATTATTTTCCACTCTAAAAGATTTATACCAATTAAGAACTAAATAAATTTAAAAAATTAATTGGGGAAAAGATTGTATAATTATTGAATTGTTTCAGCCGACTCAACCACAACATGTACCTCTGCATTGATTTCTGAGTGTAACGAAACTTTTACTTTAAACTTTCCAAGAGATTTAATTTCTTGAACTGGTTGTATCATTGAGGGTTTTATATCCACTTTTTCAATTTCTTTAAAAAGTTTTGAAATTTCAGTTGGTTTAACTGAGCCATAGAGTTCTTTATTTTCAGTACTTAGTTTTTTTATGCAAAATTCTTTTTTGTCAATTATATCAGCTATTTTTTTTGCTTGTTGTTTTCTCTCATTATCTTTTTTTGATAATTGAACTTTTATTTTCTCAACTTGATTTATATTCTCTTTAGATGCATATAAAGCTTTTTTGTTGGCAATTAAAAAATTTCTAGCAAAACCTCTTTTAACGTCTATGATTTCACCAATTGATCCTACTCTTTTGATATTCTCTAATAATATTACTTTCATTTATAATAATGCTAAATTTCTAGCTCTTTTTATTGATAAAGATAATTCTCTTTGTTTTTTTTGGCTTACATTTGTTATTCTTGAAGGGAGAATTTTGCCATTCTCTGAAACATACCTCTTTAATAATTTTATATTTTTGTAATCTATTTTAGGTGCACCTTTTACTGATAATGGGCAATTTTTTTTAAATTTGTATTTGTTAGGTTGAAAAATACTCAGTTTTGCAAAATTGCTTTGCTTATTTTTTCTATTTCCGCTTTGTCTCTTAGGCATAATTTAATTTTTAGAAATTTCTTTTCTTTCAGCATCATCTTTTTTTGAGAAAAAATTTGTTTCAAGATCAAATTTTTTTACTTTAACAGTTAGGTATCTCAACAATTTTTTATCTATTGCTTCATTTTTTTCAAGTTCATTAATTACATTACCTTTACCTTTAATTTTAAAGTGAATATAGCTTCCTTTTCTATTTTTTTTAATTAAATATGAAAGATTTAATAAACCCCAATTTTCAGTTTTAACAACCTCTCCGTCACTTTTTACAATTATATTTGAATATTTTTCAGTCAATTGTTTTATTTCACTTGGAGAAGTGTCTTGTCTAGCTATTATTGTATGCTCGTAAAAATTCATTTAAGTCCTTTAATAAAATGAGAGGATATACTATTATAAATCTTTAATTACAATAGCAAAAACAACATAAAAATAGGTTTTTTTTAGATGTTTTCATTAGTATTTCCAGGTCAGGGTTCACAAACAATTGGAATGGGAAAAGATTTTTTTAAAAAATATGAATTAGTAAAAAATTTATTTAAACTAGCAGATGATTCATTAGAAATTAATTTATCAAAAATAATATTAGAAGGTCCAAAAGAAAAATTGGATCTTACCACAAACACTCAACCAGCCATATTTTTAATAAGTTACTCAATTTTTCAAGTAATGAAAAAAGAATTTGATATAAGTGTTGATCAAGCCAAATATTTTGCAGGTCATTCATTAGGAGAATATTCTGCGTTATCTGCTGCTAATTATCTTGGTTTTTCAGAAACAATTAAACTTCTAAAAATTAGGGGTGATGCTATGCAAAATGCTGTCCCAGATGGAGAAGGAGGAATGTTAGCAGTTTTAGGATCCACAGTTGAAATTATAGAAGAAATTTTGAATGAAAATAAAAAAAATTTTTTAGCAGATATAGCTAATGATAATTCAGAGGGTCAGATTGTTTTAAGTGGAAAAAATGATGCTTTAGAAAAGTTAGTTCAGGTTTTGAAGTTGAAAAATATAAAGTGTATTAAATTACCTGTAAGTGCTCCATTTCATTGTAAGCTCATGAATCAAGCTACTGAAATTATGAAAAAAGAGATTCAAAAATTAGATTTTCAAGAGTCTAAAATTAAATTAATTTCTAATGTGACAGCAAAAGAAATTACAAATAAGGATGAGTTAAAGATATTATTAATTGACCAAATTGAGAATAGAGTCAGATGGAGAGAAAGCGTAATTAGTATGATTAAAAATGGTGTTAGTCATTTTATAGAAGTTGGACCTGGGAAGGTATTATCTGGTTTGATTAAAAGAACAAATAAGGATGTAAAAATTAATACAATTAATGATGAGAGTGATATAAGAGACTTAAAATTATGATTACAATAAAAAATAAAAATATTTTAGTAACAGGGGCATCTGGCGGAATTGGTAATTCGATTGTGGAAAAATTAAGTGAATTTGGAGCCAACATATTAGCCACTGGAACAAAGATTGAAAAATTAGAAGAATTAAAATCAAAAGTAAAAAATGTTAAAATTTTAAGTTTTGATATTTCTCAAAGTGAAAAAGTTGAGGAGTTTATTGAAAATGCAACAGGTCAATTAGGAGGAAAACTGGATTGTATTGTCAATAATGCAGGATTAACTCAAGATAATTTAGCAATTCGCATGAGTTTTGATGAATGGAAAAAAGTAATAGATGTAAACTTAACATCTACTTTTCTCCTTAGTAAATTTGCTATAAAAAAAATGTTGAAAAATAAATCCGGAAAAATCGTAAATATTACATCTGTTGTTGGTCATACTGGAAATTTAGGTCAAGCTAACTATTCAGCATCTAAAGCTGGGATTATTGCAATGTCTAAAAGTTTAGCAATTGAGTATTCTAAAAAAAATATTAATGTTAATTGTATTTCGCCTGGTTTTATAAAAACCTCTATGACAGATAACTTGGATGAAAAGGTTAGAGAATTAATTATATCCAAGATACCCTCCGCAAGATTAGGAGAACCAGAAGATATTGCAAATGTAGTTCTTTTTTTAGCCTCAGATCAATCAAATTACATTAATGGTGAAACAATTCATGTTAATGGAGGTATGTATATGGCTTGACAAAACAAGTTTTTAAACTATTAAGAATTTAAACAAAAAGGGATCAAAATGTCAGAAGATGTTTCAAGTAAAGTAAAAAAAATAGTTGCAGATCATTTAGGTATTGATGAGGCTAAAGTAACAGAGGAGTCGAGTTTTATTGATGACTTAGGAGCAGATAGTTTAGACACTGTTGAATTAGTGATGGCTTTCGAAGAAGAATTTGGTTCTGAGATATCTGATAGTGAAGCAGAAAAAATTTTAACAGTAGGTGATGCTGTAAAATTTATTGAAGGAAAAGCAAATTAATTATTAAATGCCCATAGATAACGATGGGGTGATGATAATATTATCTTCTCCTTCTGGAGCAGGTAAAACAACATTGGTAAGTTTACTTTCAAAACTTGATAATTTTGAAATTTCCATCTCACATACAACGAGAGAGCCTAGGCCTAGTGAAATTCCTAATAAAGATTATTATTTTGTTAATGAGAATGAGTTTAAAAGATTAATTAATAATCAAGAATTTTTAGAATACGCAAAAGTCTTTAATAATTTTTATGGTTCGACACGTACACCAGTAATTAATAATTTAAATAGTGGAAAAAATGTACTTTTCGATATTGATTGGCAAGGGGCAGATCAAATCAAAAATAAAAAATTAGATTATAGATTGGTAACTTTTTTTATATTACCCCCAAGTAAAGAGGTTTTGTTTGAGAGATTGTCTAATAGAGACATGAAGGATAAATTAATTGTTGGGGAAAGAATGAAACAATTTGAACATGATGTGCTGCATTGGATCAATTATGATTATGTTGTTATTAATAGTGATTTAGAAAAGTGTTATGAAAAAATTTATAGTTTGATAAAAGCTGAAATAAATAATGGTTCAAAAGATTACGACAAAGATTATATAAGGAAACATGTAGAAAAACTTACATCATAATTTTTCGTATTCTTTTGTTAATTCATAATAAATTTCTTGATTTAAATTATGTGGCCTCATGTTTAAATCAATTTTTAATTTGTTTAAAATATTAATCCTATTTTTGAACAAAATGTTAAATGGTGTTTTCAATTTCTTTCTTCTTTGATTAAAAAAAATTCTAGTAATTTTTTCTAAGTTTTTGGGATCTTTAAATTCAATGAAATTTTTTTTTGGCTTAAAAAATAATAAAGAACTATCAACTTTAGGCTTAGGTGAAAAGCTTGTTGGTTTGATATCACAGATCTTTTCCACATTTAATTTCCAATTTGTTAAAATTGATAATCTCCCGTATTTTGAGGAATTAAATTTAGATATAATTCTATCTGCAACCTCTTTTTGAAACATTAAAATTAAATATTCAAACCAAAAATTTTTATTGTCTAAATTAAGAATCCATTTAGCCAATATTTCAGTTGATATATTGTAAGGTAAGTTTCCAAAAACAATTAATTTTTCATTGTAAAGATTTCTTTCATTTATATTCAAAATATCATCATTTATTATAGTAATTTCATTTTCAAATTTTTTTTTTAAAAAAATTGCTAAGTCCTTATCTTTTTCTACTACAAAAAGTTTTTTTGGATTATTTTTTAAAATAAATGAGGTTAAGTTACCTGTGCCTGGGCCTACTTCAAGTATTGATCTATTTTGAATCTTTGTAGTAGAAACAATTTTTTTTAAAATATTTTCATCTATTAAAAAATTTTGACCTAGACTTTTTTTTACTTTAATCACTTTTTAGTATCTAAAAAAGTTAATGCCTTAATTAAACTCATTGGATTGGATATATTTTTTCCTAGCATTTTTTCATTAGGACCATGGTCAGGAGAAATTCGTATGAATGGAAGACCCAATGTAATATTAATTGCATTATACTCAAATAAAGTTTTTATAGGAGTTAACACTTGGTCATGATACATGCCAATAATTACATCGTATTTTTCTCTATTTTTTTTTAAAAAAATTGTATCAGCTGCAACTGGTCCAAATATTCTACAATTAGATTTAATCAAAGATTTAACCGCAGGCTTAATAATTTTTTCGTCCTCATTAAAAGCATCAATACTTTCACAATGAGGATTTAATCCAGTTATTCCTATTTTAGGTCTTTTTTTAAAATATTTTCTAAAAAAAAAATCTATTAATTTGACTTTTTCTTTAATCATTTTTTTATTTATCTTTTTGGAAACTTTTTTTAGGGGAAGATGAGTTGTTAGTGGGCAAACAGATAAGTTTTTATTATAAATAATCATTGCAAAATTTTTGGTTTTTGTTTTATGAGCTAAATATTCAGTAACTCCCAAATACTTTTTTTTTAAAAAAAATTTCTTTGAGACAGGACCATTGATAAACTTGTTTGTAATTTTTTTTTCCAAAATTTTAAGTGCAATATCAAAGGATTTTTTTAAATACTCATTTGATTTACTTGAAATTTTTTCAAAGGGTTTTCTTTGGTTGAAACTAACATCTATCAAATTTATCGTTTTATTATCTAAATAATTTTTTTTTATATCTAGTATATTGATCAATTTTATTTTTTTACTCATATTTAATTTTTTCATTTGTAATTTTATTAAATTATGAGAAGAGATTAAAATAATTGGGCTCTTAAATTTTTTGTAATTTAGAGATTTAAAAAATATTTCAGAGAAAATACTATTTGGCTCGCCAGCTACAACTACTATAGGCTTATAAATCATATAATCTTAAATTTTTTTTTATTTTATTAAAATACATATTTGAAAATTGATTTAGTTGTTCGTTCTTTTTAAACTTTAAAACTTCATTAATTTCTCTTTCTAAATCAAGTTCTGGCTCATATTCTTTCACATCCTCAATTTTAATAATGATAAATCCTGAAGAACTTCTTATTGGTTTTGAAAACTCATTTATCATTAATTTTGAAGTTACTTCTTTGACATTTTTGTTTAAATTATCTTCTTTGACCCATCCAATAAGTCCACCAGTAGAGGCTGTATCTGAATTGCTATGTTTTAAAGCAGCTTTTTGAAATCCAATTTTTTTTATATCAGAAATAATTTTTTTATATTTTGTGTCAAAATCTGTTTTGTTTGTTACATCAAAAATTATTTCTGAAATTAATAATTCTCTTAACGATGTTTTTTGTGAATTTTCTAAAATTTGTTTTCTAATTTTTTCCTTGTCTATCGAGATCTGTGGATTAAATTTTTGATAAATCAAATCATTCCAAATTAATTCAATATAAAATTTTTCTTTTACAATATTTACATTTAAATTGTTACTTTTAAGATATTCTTCAAAGCTTTCTAAAGAATTAATTCCAGTATTTGAATATTTAGTTTTAACAAGACTTAAAAGAAATTTATCATTGACTTTAATTTCTTTTACAAAATTCAGTAATTCTATCTTTTTTATTTTATCCCTTAAAATCGAATTTTTAGATATCTCAAATAATTCTTTCTCGCTTAAATTTTTTATTCGTGGATTAAATATTTTTAAAAATTTTATTTCCTCATAAATATCAATTGTTGTAATTATTTCATTCTCAAGTTTAAATAATATTTTATTTTCTAATGCATTTAAGTTTTTTGGGTAAAAATCTGATAACAAAATAAGTATAATTAGTAATCCTAATTTATTAATGAAATACATTTAGTTATTTGCAAACTTTTGCCCAACAGAAGTAAATGGTATTAATTTTATGCTTAACATAAAATCTTCCGTTGGTTCTAAATCTCTATCTTTATAATATGTTTTATTGTATTTGATACCAGCAACTAAACAATCATTTTTGTACTCATAAATTAAATTATAATACTCAGTCAAATCTATTTCTCTATTTTTCCTTGTACTAAATGAAATAAAATTTTTATCATCAAAATTAAAAGTTGTTTTATTTTCGAAAATATTTGAATTTCCAATTGCACCATTTTCCTCAATATAATTAAAGGTAGTAATGAAGTTGTTTTTAGAAATCGTAGTCCCAAATGAATTATATTGAACTTCGTCAAGATCATGATTAAATGAGAATTCATAATTAAAATTTATAGTATCATTAAAACTATTTGTTATTTTACCAAAATAGTTAGAGTTTTTCTGGTTCAAAGTACTATTTGAAGGTATATTATTATTAGCCTTTGCTCTTAAAACTTTACCAAGCTTTAATTCAAAATATTTGTTTATGTTATTAATATTTTCTCTTTTATAATCTAATCCTAAAGTTAAATTTTGTCCCGACTCAAGAGTATCTATTAGTCCCAATCTATCAATATTGAATATATTATCATTATTGATTTGCCTATGTTCGTTTTTATAATATTTCATCTCCGAGGGATTTACTCTTAAAGATAATTTTGGACTTAGATAATTGATAAAATCATCCTTAGTGTCTATAAGTGGTAAACTAGAGTTTAATTCAAAAATGTTCATAAATTTTAAGTGTGGACTAGAGTCGTACTCATCATTATTTTTTCCAGCAGTAATTGTATTTTTAAAATAGTAATTGAAGTTATTTTTGAAACCATTTTTTGAAATAAAATCATAACTCTGAATATTAATATTATTGATCATTCGTGATCTAAGACTATTGGTATCCTTTAAAATGTTATCTCCCAAGGAAAGAAAATTAAACGATGCAAAGTTGTTATCATCAAAAAAACTTTTCGATAGATCGTAATAAGGTAATACATATTGGTAACGATCACTATTTGGTTTCGAGAGATTTTCATAAGCTGTAAAGCCAGTGTTCAAAGCAAAGTTTTCATTTTCTAAGTTGAAATCTATTTCTGAAGTTAAAGTATCGTAATTATCTGGTTTAAGATCTGTATCGACAATATTTGTATCAAATATCTTTAAATAAGTGTCACTATTTACTTTTTGTAAGGAAATATTGATAGTACTTTCATCAAAATTCTTTAAATTTAAATTTTTCTCGAACTTCGAGAACAAGTGAGTTAGAGTATTTTCTTCACTAGTTTTTTTTGATTTGTATCCATCGACAATATTAAAATCACTTATAAAAAATGAATTTTTGTTTCTTTGTCTATACTCATTTTGAAACATAAGGATGTCTTTATCAAAAATTGTTGGTTTAAAAGTAAAATCTTTACTTTCAGACAAGATATGAAAATAAGGTATTTGAAGTGATGTCCCCAAAATATTTGAATTATTTATACCAGGGACTAAAAATCCTGATTGTCTTTTTACTGTCGGTCCTGGATGAAAAAATTTAGGAAAATAAATAACCGGTACATCATAAACTTTTACTAATGCATTGATATAATTTATTTGTTTTTTGTTTTGATCATAAGTTACTTTATCTGCTTGAATACTCCATGGAGGACAAGTATCATTTTTTTTACAAGTAGTGAAAATACCTTTGTTGATTGTTGTTATTCCGTCTTTACTTGATGAAGAAACACCTTTAAATCTTGGATCATTATTTTTATTTCCAAATGTATCTTTTTTTAATTCTATATTTATATCTTTAGCTATATAGTTCCCATCTTTTAAATTAAAAACTGCACTATTAAAAAAATATTTATCACTAAAGGGCTGATTAAATTTTGAATTTATAAAAATTTTTTCACCTTTAATTATTTTATCTTTTATAGAATAGCTGAATTTCTTAATTTCATAGAGAGTTTGACTATTATTATCAATAATTGTTGCACCTTTATCTGAGCTAATTATCATTTCCTTTCTAAGTATTAGAATATCTTCAGTTTTAAAATTATAATTAGAGTCTATCAGTGCATTTGATTTTCCAATAATTTCAATCTTTTCTTTATCTTTTTCGTACAAGATATTTTGGGCAGAAAAATTGAGTTTATTAATTTTATCTTCAATTATGATGTTCCCTTTAGCTTTAAGAGTATTTTTATTTTTATCAAATTCGAATTCATCAGCATCGATGATTATACCATTATCTGTACTTATAGTTCCCCTATTTTTTCCAATAATTTTATTTCCACCATCTAAAATTTCAATCTCAGATACATCAAAGCTAATTTGATCATTACTATGAGCTTTTAAAGTAATTAAACTATTTAAAAATATTATTAGAAAAATAAAAATTTTATTTAGCATTCAAGTTTTTTATTAATAATAAATTAATCATTGTAAGTAACATTAAAGGGATAAAAACAGAACTCATTACGCTCATTTTTTCTGAAGAACCTAAGACATAAAAAAAATTATTTATGTAATAAATTATCACAGATAAAAAAAGACCTATAATTATTTTAATACTTTTATTCTTTAAAGTTTTTGTATTCATCATTATTATTCCTGAAAAAACAAACATCAAAATAAAATAAAGTGGAAAAGAGATTAATTTTAAAAGCTGTAAATCTATTTCTGTTAGAGAATAATTTAATCTTTTATAGTTTTCCCTCATCTCTATCAATTCAACAAATGAAAGTGATGACATATTTGAAAATAAATTTTGTATCAATGCGTAGTCAAAATTTGTATTTATTTTAAGACTATTTACAATTGTCCTATTATTTTGCACATAAATTTCCGCATTTTCAATTACCCACTCTTTTTTTGCAATATTGATTTTTTGACTTTTGATATTTCTTATTATTTCAAAGTTTTTATCAAATTCAGATATATAAGTATCCAAAAGTTCATTATTATTAATTGAGCTGGCATTTATCATTAGAGTTTTTTCATTATATATATCTTTGATCCATAAACCATTATTGGTTATTACAGCAAGATATTTCTTATCCTCAGTATAGTTTGATTTTAATCCAAGATACAGATTTTTTAAATTTGACGAAAAATTATAAAAAACTGAAATTATGATTAGACCAATAAATAATGTTGTTATAGCTATAATAGAAAATATTTTTGTATTTTTTAGTCCAGAATATTTGAAAATATTTATTTCATTATCAGCAAATAAATTATTAAAAAAGAATTGTGTTGAAATTAAAAAGATAAAAGGAAACATTTCAAAAACAAACATAGGAGTATTTATTAAAGACAAATAAAGTGGGAAATAAGTACCAACATCTGATTGTTTAAAAAACTCTAATTCAGTCAGCAAGTTAAGTATATATATTAAACAAAAGAAAACTAAAAAAACATTAAAGAATGATGATAAAAACGTTTTCACCAAAAATTTTGTGTAAGTGTTCATTTTGTAGCCCGCAAATTTTTAAATTTTAAAAAATAGTTTAAATAAAGACATATTATTAAAATTACTGGAATTAAAAAGAACTTAATATTTTTGATTAAATCTTCATTGATAAATCTTATTGTCATTTCTGAAATAACAATTGTCCCAAAGCCAATAAAAAAAATTATGACTCTATATCTTGGGTAATTTGTATTTTCTTTAGATTTAAAAATTAAAAGTAAAGAAATAAGAATTAAAACTGGAATATATAATGGTATTATTATTCTTTTATATAATTCTTTTAATATATTATCTAGATTATTAACATTACAATTTTCAATTTTTAATTTTTCATCGATTTTAAACAAATTTAAATCCAACAGATTATGGTAACATTTTATAAGATTAAGAGTTGCTACCTCTTGAGTTTTCTTGTAAGTGGTAACATTATCTTCAAAATTACTTAAATTAAAATCTGTCTTAGAAAATTTAAAATTTGTAATTTTGTTATTTATAACACTTATTGTTTGACCAGAACTTAATTCTAAAAATTGGTTATCCCCAACCTGCTTAAACCTTCCTTTCTTTGCGAAGGTAATCTGAAAATTATCTCCAGTTCCCTTTTTAAGATATATTTCTTTTAAATTTCCTAATTCATCTTTTGAATTACTGTAAATCGTTAAATTTTTTATAGCATCATTAAATATTCTAGGCTTAATAAAATTTTCCAAATAATTAATTGATGAACCTTTTAAGAATGATCTAGCTAAATCTTGGCTTTTTGGAACAAGAGTAGCTGTAAGAAATATTTGAAATAACATTATCAAAAATGAAAATTTAATAAAAAAATTTATGAGTTCGATTTTATTTATCCCAAAATTCCAAAATATGATTAATTCATTATTCAACTCATATTTTGCAATTATAAATAAAAAACTGAAAAACAATACAAAAGGTACTAATTTACTTATTACTTTTGGAAAATTTAATAAGGAATAATTAATATATACTAGATAATTTCGACCATCCTCAACAATAATATCCAAGAAATTTACAGCCTGAAATACCCAAATGATTATACCAGTAGAGAAAAGAGTTATTATAAAAAAAATTAAACAATCAAATAATAATTTTCTAAATAAAATTTTTTTCATTGAAATCTGCCAAAATTTATTTATATATTTTCAACTGTTAGTTTACAATTTAAATACAACCCAAAGTACATATATATAAAAAATGTCAATAAAAATAAGCATTAAAAAGAGTTTAAATATAAAATCGGTTAAAAATCATGTTTTTTTTACAAACCAGAATTTTAAAATTAAAGATATAAATAAACTTCCAGTATCTAAATTTTCCAGTTTTATCATTAAGTCTGTAAATTTAAGTAATTTAGATAACAAAAATATTTTATCATTTAATATTGATGCTTCTCAAAAGGTTATTTTAATAAAAATCAAAGATAATCAATCTTCACTTGAAATTGAAAAGCTTGGTGCTGAATTCTACATGTTTTTAAAATCTAATCTTTATTTAAAAACAATTTTTTATGAACAAAATATTAAACACGTACCCTCAAAAAATAAATATTTTTTTGATCAATTCATTCAAGGGTTACAATTAAAGTCATATGAGTTCAATAAATATAAATCTAAAAGTAAAGAGAAAAAATTTGATATAGAAGTAATTAATAAGAATAAATATTTTAATTTTAATAAAAATAAGAAATTTAAATCATTAATAGCGGGAACTAATTTGACAAAAGATCTTGTCTCAGAACCTGGTAATATTCTTCATCCAGACGAATATGCTAAAAGATTATTACAACTTAAAAAATTTGGTTTGAAAGTAAATGTTTATAATAAAGTAAAATTAAAAAAACTTGGAATGAATGCGCTTTTAGGGGTTGGGCAAGGTAGTATAAGAGGATCATATCTTGTTACATTAGAATGGAGCGGTGCAAGCTCTAAGAAAAAACCTTTAGCGTTTGTTGGAAAAGGAGTATGTTTTGATACAGGAGGCATTTCTCTTAAACCTGCAAAGTTTATGGAAGATATGACTTATGATATGGCAGGTTCTGCTGTTGTTGTTGGATTGATGAAAAATCTCGCTTTAAGAAAAGCAAAAATAAATGCAATTGGAGTTGTAGGTTTAGTTGAAAATATGCCAGGAGGTAATGCTCAAAGACCTGGGGATATAGTAAAGTCTTATAGTGGTAAAACTATTGAGGTATTAAATACTGATGCTGAAGGAAGATTAGTTTTAGCAGATGCACTTACTTTTACAGAAAAAAAATATAAACCTGAATTTATTGTTGATTTAGCAACTTTAACAGGTGCAATTATAGTTTCTCTTGGTTCTGAGTTCGCAGGATTGTTTTCAAATAGTGATAAGCTATCTAAACAATTGTTTGAATCAGGTCAAAAAGTTGGAGAAAGGGTATGGAGAATGCCACTTGATAAAAATTATGATAAATTAATAAATTCTAAAAATGCTGACATGCAAAACATTAATTATGTTGGAGGCGCGGGTTCAACAACAGCAGCACAATTTCTGCAAAGATTTATTATAAACAAAACTCCTTGGGCTCATCTTGATATTGCTGGGATGGCATTTTCAAAATATGGGGGAGCACTTAATTCTGAAGGTGCAACTGGTTATGGAGTTAGATTATTAAATCAATTAATTGAAGACTATTATGAGTAATCTAGAACAAACTTTATCAATCATTAAACCAGATGCAGTTGAGAGAAATCTTGAAAATGAAATAAAGCAAATGTTTTTAAAAAATGGTTTCAATATTTTAAAAGAAAAAAAAATACAGTTAGAAAAATCAGAGGCTGAAAATTTTTATAGAGTTCATGAAACAAAACCATTTTATAACGATTTATGTTCATATCTTTCATCAGGTCCAATAATCGCAATGATACTTGAAAAAGAAAATGCTGTAGCTGACAATAGAAAATTAATGGGAGCAACTAACCCTAAAGATGCTGAGGCAGGAACAATCAGGAAAAAATATGGTATTTCTATAGATAAAAATTCAGTACATGGTTCCGATAGTATTGAAAATGCAAAAATTGAAATTGATTTTTTCTTTAAAGATTAACAAATATTTTCCTTATAGCTCTTGGATATAAAATATGTTCATGTTTTAATATTTTCTTTTGAAGAGATGAGGGTGTTTCTTTTTTTGATAATTTAACTTTTTTTTGAAGTATTATTTTTCCTGAGTCAAGTTTTGAGTTTACTAAATGCACTGTACATCCTGAGTATTTTTCTTTGTTTTGAATTGCTCTATGGTGTGTGTTTAATCCTTTGTATTTTGGTAATAAAGAAGGATGTATATTCAAAATTTTTCCTTTAAAATTCCGTATAAAATCTTTAGATAAAATTTTCATAAACCCCGCGAGACATATTAGTCTAATGTTATTTGACTTTAAGTCTTTTAATATTCTTTTTTCTGAGATTTTTTTTTTATCATAGTTATAAACTTTTTTTTTAATTTTATACAGTTTTGCAAATTTAAGTCCTTTTGCTTTTACATTGTTTGAAACAATCAAATTTATTTCGATTGGAGAAACTTTTTTTAAAGAAAATTTAATTAAATTTTTTAAGTTACTTCCTGTGCCAGAAATAAAAACCGCAGTTTTTATTTTTCTAGGACCAATTGATTTTACCATTCAATTTTATTTTTTTTGAATTTTTTGATATTTTGCCGATCACATAAGGTTTATAATCTTTAGAAAAATATTTATTGATTTTTTTTAAATTTCTTGGATTTATAATTAAACAAAAACCAACGCCACAATTAAAAGTTTTTAACATTTCGAAGTCATTTACATCATTTTTTTTTAACCATTTAAAGATTTTAAGGGGTTTTATCTTTTCTAAATCAATTTCTGCACAAAGATTATTTGGGATAACTCTTATGATATTGTCTGGTAAACCTCCACCGGTAATATTTGCACAACCATTTATTAGTTTCTTGTTAATGAGACTTAAAATTTCTTTAACATAAATCTTTGTTGGTTTTAGCAACTCCTTTTTCAAAAAAATATTTTTATTAATTGTTATATTTTTCCTTTTAATAATATTTCTAACTAATGAGTAACCATTTGAATGTAAACCACTTGATGGAATTGCTAAAATAAGATTATTTTCCTTGATATCATTTTTGTTTAAAATTTTTTTTTGTTCAACTAATCCAACTGCAAAACCGGCAATATCAAATTTATTTTTTTCATAAGTACCAGGCATTTCAGCTGTTTCACCACCAACTAAATCACAATCTGATATATTACACCCTTTAACAATTCCTTTAATGATTGATCTTAGTTTTGGTAAATTAATTTTGTTTATCGAAATATAATCTAAGAAAAAAAGTGGGGTTGCACCTTGGACTATTAAATCATTTACACTCATCGCAACCAAATCTATACCAATAGTATCAAATTTTTTTAAAAGATTTGCTATTTCTATCTTAGTACCAACCCCATCAGTGCATGCTACAATTTTTGGATTTTTTAAATTGTTGGGAATGTTTGTTATAGAACCAAAACCACCTATATTATTAAACTTTTTTTTGCCCTTTTTTTTTGATGAAATCGAAGATATGAACTTTATAAACTTATCTGCAGCCTTAATATCAACTCCACTTTTTTTGTATGTTAATAGATTTTTATTCATTATTATAAAGTATGATAATTAGATTTAAAAATTTTTCACATTTTTTATATATTTTTTTTGCATTTCTATCTTTAAATATATTTTTTTTTTCCACAGAAAAAGTGGAGGCAAAATCTTTCGATGTAAATAATATTGAAATTTCGAAGCCGTTTGAAATAAATTTCGATAAAAATAAGGTTATAGACGATGGTTTTATTAAAGCTTTTTCCAGATTAATTTCAACTATTACAGTTTCTTCAGATCAAAAAATAATTAAAGGAATAAAATTAGCTGAGATAAAAGGAATGATAGAATCTTTTTCTGTAACAGAGGAAAAGTTTATTGATGAGACCTATTATGTAAATTTGGGTGTCGCTTTTAACAAAAAAAAAATTTTCAATTACTTAGAAAATAAAAATGTGTTCCCATCAGTTCCAAATAGAAAAAAATTCTTATTATTTCCAATTATAATAGAAGAAAAAAATGACAATTTAATAGCCTTTTCGGAAAATAACCTATTTAACAATTGGAATAAGTATAATAAAAAATCACATCTTCTTGAGTATCTTTTGCCAACTGAAGATCTAGAAGATTTAAATCTCATAAAAAAAAATTACGAGACAATTGAAAAATATAATTTTGAAGAAATTACTAGAAAATATAATTTAGATGACTCAATTGTAACTTTAGTTTTTAAAAATAATAATAATGTAAGAATTTTATCTAGGATAACAATTGACGAGAAAGTAGTTTTAAAAAATCTTACATTTTCTGATATAAATTTTGATGATGAAGACGATATTAAAGATTTAATAGATAAATTAAAAATAATTTACGAAGATCACTGGAAAATTTTTAATAGAATTAACACCTCGATTAAATTGCCAATATTTGTCAAATTAGACTCTGATGATAATTTGAAAGTCTCAAATTTTGAAAAAATATTAAATGAAATAAATTTAGTATATGATTATTTTGTTTTAAAATTTGATAAAAATCATATCTATTATCAAATTATTTTTAATGGTACCCCAAATATATTTTTAAAATTAATGAAAGATAAAAATTTTGTTTTTAGCACTCAGAATAAGACATGGATTTTACAATGAAAGATATGGATCAAGAAATTATCAAATTTAATTATGATGGTAATTTTAAAGAAGATGATTTTTATGTATCAAAAAGTAATAAACAAATATTTGATTTATTAAATAAATGGCCTAAATGGGAAAAAAATTTTCTCAATATTAGTGGTGAAAAATTTTCTGGAAAAACACATTTAATTAATATTTTTTTAAAAAAATATAAAGGAACTAAAATTGAAGCTAATTTACTTTGTGATAATGATTTTAAAAAAATAAAAATTTTCCAAAATATTATTTTAGAAAATGTGTCTGAAAAGATAAATGAAAATTTATTTTTTACTCTGTGTAATATAGTTGAACAAGATAACAAATATTTAATAGTTACCTCTGAAAATTCAATTGTAAGTATTGATTTTAAGTTGAATGATTTAAAATCAAGATCAAAAAATTTTTTACTTCAAAATATTGATAAACCTGATGATGAACTTTTATTTGCTCTAATTTTAAAAAATTTATCTGATCGTCAAATATCAATAGATAAAAAATTAATTGACTATATTATTAAAAGAATTGATAGATCATATGGAAAAATAGTTGATTTTATATATAAAATCGACGAATTAAGTTTAAAAAAAAAAAGATCTATAAATTTAAGTACAATTAAAGAGGTATTGGGAGAATAATTGAATAAATATAGAAGTCACAATTGTAACGAACTTAGAAAAAGAAATGTTGGGAGTAATATTTTACTTTCGGGTTGGATTAATAAGAAACGTGATCATGGAAATCTCTTATTTTTAGATTTACGTGATAACTATGGCATCACACAGTGTATAGTAGATAAAGAAAATAAAAACTTCAAAGATTTAGAAAAATTACAACTTGAAACAGTTATTAATGTAGAGGGTAAAGTAGTTGATAGATCAATTGATACAATCAATAAAGAGATAGAAACAGGAGAGATTGAAGTCACTATCAAAAATTTTGTTGTTTTGGGTAAGTGCAAAGAATTGCCAATGCCTGTTTTTAGTGATCAAGAATATTCTGAGGAAATCAGATTAAAATATAGATATTTAGATTTAAGAAGAAAAAAAATTCATGAAAATATTATTTTGAGATCAAAAGTTATTTCATTTATCAGAAATGAAATGAATAAATTTGGTTTTTTAGAGTTTCAAACACCAATATTAACTTCATCTAGTCCTGAGGGAGCTAGAGATTTTCTTGTGCCAAGTAGATTGAATCCAGGTAAGTTTTATGCTTTGCCGCAGGCACCGCAACAATTTAAGCAACTCATAATGGTTTCAGGTTTTGATAAATATTTTCAAATCGCCCCATGTTTTAGAGATGAAGATGCTCGTGCTGATCGAAGTCCAGGAGAGTTTTATCAATTAGATTTAGAGATGTCTTTTGTTGAGCAAGAAGATGTTTTCAAAGTCGTTGAACAATTGTTAGTTAACACCTTTAAAAAATTCTCAAAAAAAAAAATTATTTCAGAAAAATTTCCGAGAATTACCTATAGAGATGCTCTTTTAAAGTATGGAAGTGATAAACCTGATCTTAGAAATCCATTGATAATTGAAGACATAACAGAAATTTTTATAAGAGAGGATGTCTCTTTTGATATTTTTAAAAAACTTGTGAACTCTGGCTCAAATGTAAGATGTATTGTTACTCAGAATACGAAAGATAAACCAAGAAGCTTCTTTGATAATATTGATAGATGGGCCAAAGATGAGGGAGCTTCTGGTCTAGCTTATTTCACTATTGAAAATGGGATTTCTGCAAAAGGGCCAGTGGGTAAATTTTTTTCAAAAGAGTCTTTAGAGGAAATCATGAAAAAAACAGGCGCAAAAGTTGGAGATAGTATATTTATGGCTTGTAGTAAAAAAAAGGATTTAGAGCGAATAACTAGTTTGGCTAGAGATAAAATTGCAAAAGACTTAAATCTAATAGATGATAATGTTTTTGCATTTTGTTGGGTAGTTGATTATCCAATGTTTGAAAAAAACGATCAAACAAATAAAATTGAATTTAGTCACAATCCTTTTTCGATGCCACAAGGAGATATCAAAAAATTGAATTTTGAAAAACCTTTGGATATGTTAGCCTATCAGTACGATATAGTATGTAATGGGATTGAGCTTTCATCTGGTGCTATAAGAAATCATATTCCTGAACTTATGTATAAATTATTTGCTATTGCTGGTTATGATAAAGATCAAGTTGACGAAAAATTTAGTGGAATGATTAACGCTTTAAGCTATGGTGCACCACCGCATGGGGGAATCGCTCCTGGAATTGATAGAATAATAATGCTTTTGGCAAACGAAAAAAATATTAGGGAAGTAACTATGTTTCCCATGAATCAAAACGCTCAAGATTTAATGATGAATGCTCCTTCATCGATAGATGATAAACAATTAAAGGAGCTTAATCTAGCTCTCAAAATAAAAAAATAAATTATTTTTTACCTTTAAGATTTATCTTAACATCTGATAAATCAACTAAATTTTTCTTATAGTTATTTCTTACAAAACCTTTACTAGTAATATCTTTTACTATTTTCAAAAGTTGATTTTGATCATCTGAGTTTTGCTCATCACTATTAGAAATTTCTGAATTACCAATTGAAGGCGTATGAGCTAAATCTTCTCTATTTTGATAAGAAATCGCTAATTCTCTAAAAATATAGTCCAGAATTGATGTTGCTGTTAAAATTCTATCATTTCCATGAACTTTACCGGAAGGTTCAAATTTTGTACCAACAAAAGCACTTATAAATTCATCCAGTGGAACTCCATATTGTAGACCTAAGGACACTGCTATAGCAAAATTGTTCATTAGTGCTTTAACTAATTCACCCTCTTTGCTTGTATCAATAAAAATTTCTCCAATTTTACCATCTTCGTATTCACCGGTATGCAAATATACTTTATGATCACCAATAGTTGCTTTTTGGATATAGCCTTTTCTTCTATCTGGCATACTAAATCTTTTCCCTGATTTTTCTGAATTATTATTATTTGACTTGATGATATTCTCTAAATTTTTTGATGATGGTTGGTTATTTGTGGCTACTACATCAATTTTTTTATTTTCAACAATTTTTTTATTATTTGGATCTAAGCTTTTGGTTTTTCTATTATCAAGTTTTACATCTAGGACTTCAAATTTACCATCGTCACGTTTTTCTAAATTTTTAAGCTCAGTTTCATTAATGTCGTCTAAGTAATGATTTACCTTAAACGTGCAAGTGTAATATGTTTCAACTAAATATTTTGCCATTTACCCTCAGTTATTTTAAATTTATTTTGAATAATGAATCAATTAATTTATATACAAAAACAAATTTTAGTCTAATTTAATTTATACAATTTTAAATTGAAAATAAAAATTTTATTATGTTGACATTTTTTAGAAAAATTTTCACTTGGTGGAATCGAGACACTTTTGGAACCAGATTAAAAACAATCTTATTTGGTAAATTAGCAGGAACAGATCATTTAGGAAATAAATATTACGAGTCTAAAAATGGAAAAAGATGGGTAATTTATGCTGCAGAAATTGATGCATCAAAAATACCTGTTGAGTGGTATTCTTGGATACATTTCACTCATAATAAAATAGAAAATAATCACGAACTAAAAAAATATAATTGGCAGAAACCTCATCAAGAGAATTTAACTGGTACAGATTCAGCCTATTATCCAAATAAAAATAAAAATGCTATTCAAAAAAAATACAAGTCTTGGAAGGACTAAATTTAATTTATTAACATTTTTATTTTTTATCATTCCTTTTTTTGTGCATTCCGAGCAAAATTTAGAAGGAAATTATACCAATATAAAAATTTTAGATAAAATTTCCTCAAAAAATATTTTAGTAAAACTTAAGAATGGAGAAGTAAAAAGACATAAAGATCTTCTCATTAAAAGCATGAAATGTAAAAACTCTAAATTTGATGATAATCCAGAAATTACAGCCTATATTCAGGTAAGGGATCTAACTAATAAGAATAAAGATGATGTATTTGTTTTTAATAACTGGATGTTTTCATCTAGCCCATCTATAACTCCATTTGATCACCCTGTATATGATATTTGGTTAGTAAGTTGTTATTAAATTAACTTTTCGTTATCAAGCCAACTTACATTGAAATCAGACTCGATAAATTTTTTATTACTCAAAAGTTTTTTATGTAAAGGAATTGTTGTTGTAATGCCTTCAATAACAAATTCATCCAATGATCTATTCATTCTTTGTATTGCTTCACCTCTATTTCTACCATGACAAATTAATTTACATATCAAACTATCATAATAGGGAGTTACTTTATATCCTTGAAAAATTGCACCATCTACTCTAGTTCTAAAACCTGATGGTTGGTGACACATATCAATAGTGCCCGGTGATGGCTGGAAATTTTTTTCAGGATCTTCAGCGTTTATTCTACATTCAATAGCATGACCTCTAGGATTTATATCTGATTGTTTAAGAGCTGTTTCACCAGTAAATGCTATCCATATTTGTTCTTTAATTATATCTATTCCAGTAACCATTTCAGTGACAGGATGCTCAACCTGAACTCTTGTATTCATTTCTAAAAAATAAAATTTTCCATCTTCATATATGAATTCCACTGTGCCAGCTCCTTGATAACCAATTTTTCTAACCATATTAACAGTTTTATTAAATAGATCTTTTCTTATTTCATCATTTAAAACAGGGCTTGGAGTTTCCTCAATTAGTTTTTGATGTCTTCTTTGAACAGAACAATCTCTCTCATGCAAATGAATTGTTGCATTTTTTCCAGCTAAAATTTGGACTTCTATATGCCTTGGATTTTGGAAAAATTTTTCGATATAAACCTCATCATTACTAAAATATTTTTTTGCCTCTGATTTTGCTGTAGAAAACAATGTTTCAAAATCTTGCTCTTTTTGAACAATTTTCATACCTTTACCCCCTCCACCTCCAGAGGCTTTAATTAAGACTGGAAAACCAATTTTTTTACACAACTCTTTTGCTGCAGCTACATCTCGAACACCACCCTCAGATCCCTCTATGACAGGTAGTCCATTTTCTTTTGCAATTTTTTTTGCTTGAATTTTATCTCCCATCATTTCGATATGTTTTGCAGAAGCACCAATAAATTTGATTTTATTTTCCTCAAGTATCTTTGCGAAGTTTGCATTTTCAGACAAAAAACCATAACCAGGATGAACTGCTTCAGCATTAGTCAAGTCTATAGCTGATAAAAGTGCAGGAATATTTAAATAACTATTAGCCGGTTGATGAGAGCCTATACAAACACTTTCATCTGCTAATTTAACATGCATACTTTCTCTATCCACGTCAGAATGAACAGCAACAGTGGAGATTCCCCATTCTTTACAGGCTCTGATAATTCTAACTGCAATTTCCCCACGATTTGCAATCAAAATTTTTTTAAACATTATTCTAAAATGATAAGGGTTTGGCCGAACTCAACAGGTTGACCATCAGCTACAAGTATTTTTTTTACAATTCCATCAGAACTTGAGGGCACATGATTCATAGTTTTCATAGCCTCTACAATCATAACAGTGTCACCTTTTTTTATTTTTTTTCCGACTTCTACAAATTTTTTAGCTCCAGGTTCAGGTGCGTGGTAAGCAGTGCCAATAATTGGCGATGTTACTTCAATTCCAGTTATATTATTTTGACTTTCTATATTTTTATTTGAGTTTATTTCTTTAGATAATGTTTGATTTGTTTGATTGTTAATTGAAATATTATTTTTTGAGACTTTTATTTTGGTATCTTTCTCAGTATACTCCAGCTCAGTAAGATTAAATTCCTCTAAATAATCACTTAACTCTTTTATTATTTTTTTATCTATTTTCATTTTGGATTAGCTTTTGCATTGAAATTATGGCTAAAATATAACCATCAGCATTAAGGCCAAATATTCCACCAGTAACTACGTCACTTATTAAAGATTTTTTTCTAAATTCTTCACGTTTATAGATATTTGAAATATGCACTTCAATAATAGGTTTTTTAAAAATTTCTAAAGCGTCTCTAATTGCAATTGAGGTGTGAGTGAATGCAGCAGCATTAATTATCATCCCATCAAATTTTTCTCTAGCATTTTGTATTATATTAACCAATTCACCCTCCACATTCGATTGTGCAAATTCTATAGAAAGTCCTAATTTTTTTGATTTCGCTTTGCATTCCTCTTTAAGTTTGTCAAACGTTATCGATCCATATTGTGATTGTTCTCTTTCACCTAATAGATTAATATTTGGACCATTAACAATAATTATTTTATTATTCATTTAGCACTTATATACGATGAAAAAAAAAATAAAAATAAAATTAAACGGTAAATTAAAAACTATCGATAATAATTCAACATTATTCAATATAATGCAAAAAAACAAAATTCCTCTTAAGAAAGTAGCTATTGAATTAAATCAAGAAATAGTAGATAAAAAAAAAATTAAAAACATCAATCTTAGAAATAATGACAAAATAGAAATAGTTCATTTTATTGGAGGTGGTTAAAATTGAAAAAAGATAAACTTATTATTTCTAAAAAAAATTTTAATTCTAGACTAATTGTTGGAACTGGTAAGTATAAAAGTATGCAAGAGTGCGCCAAAGCAATTAAATTATCTGGAGCTGAAATAGTCACGGTTGCTGTTCGAAGAGTAAATATTACTGACAAAAAAAAACCATTATTAATGGATTATATTGATCCTAAAAAAATAACTTATCTTCCAAATACTGCCGGTTGCTTTAATTCAAAAGAAGCGCTAAGGACTTTAAGGTTAGCAAGAGAGATAGGTGGGTGGAAGTTAGTTAAACTTGAGGTATTGGGTGATAAAAAAAACTTATTTCCTGAGATGATTGAAACTCTTAAATCAACTGAAATATTAACGAAGGAAGGATTTAAAGTTATGGTATATTGCAACGATGATCCTTTAATGGCAAAAAGATTAGAAAACGCAGGTGCTTGCGCAATAATGCCTTTAGCTGCTCCAATAGGCTCTGGTTTGGGTATAACCAATGAAATAAATATTAAGATAATTAGGAAACAAACAAAATTGCCATTAATAATTGATGCTGGACTAGGGCAAGCCTCTGATGCAGCTATAGCTATGGAATTGGGCTGTGATGGGGTTTTGGTAAATACAGCAATTGCAAAAGCAAAAAAACCATTTCAAATGGCTTTGGCATTTAAGAATGCAGTTATAGCTGGTCGTCAGTCTTATTTATCTGGAAGAATAAAAAAAACTCTATACGGAAATCCATCTTCACCAAAGTCTGGAATTATTTAGCTTTTTTATAATATTTTCTTTTTCTAAAAGTTTTCTTTTTAAATTTCTTCTTATCTTTTAATTCAATAACATTATTTAATTTTTGCTCCTCAAGATTTTTTAATTTTTCAAATTGCTCAATGATTTCTATAGTTTTCTTAGATTTATTTTTAATATCAATAATATACTCAGGAATTATTAAGCTATTATCAGATATTATATCAATTTTCATTTTATTTTTTTTTTCAAAATATGTAAGATCTTCAAAAAAATTTTCTTTTAGAAAATCAGAAATTTTTTTACAAACTTTTAAATCTACAAATTTAGCTTTATTTAAAACTGCTTTTAATTCGACTAATTTAAGAATTTTTAGGGCAAAAGACTCATCTGTTAGTTTTATATTCCATTTTACAGCACTTTCTCTTAATCTTTGTCGAGACATTTCTAAAAGCCCAAAATTTGATATTCTTCCAATTTGAATTCTGGCTCGATCAGTTCTACATTTTTCTTTAAGTCTTCTTTCAACTAACCTTCGATTACCATAACTTAGCATATCAATAAAATCTATTATGATTAGACCTGATAAATCTCTGATTTTTATTTGTCTTGCTATTTCTTCTGCTGCCTCAAGATTTGTATCTAAGGCAGTGCTTTCTACATTTTTTTGTTTTATTGAACTTCCAGAGTTGATATCAATAGAAACCAAGGCTTCAGTTGGATTAATAACTAAGTAACCACCTGAATTTAATTTTATTTCACTTTCAAATATTTGATTTAATTTTTGCTCAATACCCTCCTCAATAAATAAAGGTTTTTTCCCTCTGTATTTCTTAATTTTTTTTACATGAGAAGGCATCATCATTTTCATAAAATTTTGAGCTTTCTTATAACCCTCATTACCTTCAATGATTATATTTTTTGTATTTTCATCATACATATCCCTTAAAGTTCTTTTAATTATTTCACTTTCTTGATGAATTAATGAAGGTGCTATAGAGCTCAATGCATTTTCCTTAATTTGATTCCAACTATTAATTAGAGTATCTAAATCGTGGTTGATTTCATTTTTAGTTTTATTGCTTCCAGCAGTTCTAACTATCAGTCCCATTTCTTTTGGGATTTCAATTTCATTTAAAATAGCTCTAATTTTTTTTCTATCGGCAGGATTAAAAATTTTTCTCGAAATTCCTCCACCTTTAGGTGTATTTGGCATTAATACTATATACTTACCTGCAATTGAAATAAATGTGCTTAACGCTGCTCCCTTTTGACCACGCTCATCTTTTATAACCTGAACCAAAATTACTTGATTAGGCTTTATTACTTCTTGAATTTTATATCTTTTAAATCTGAATTTACTTTCAAATTTTTTTTCTTTTTCATATTCAGAATTTTCCTTATCCTCAGGGTCCTTTTTTTCTATTGGATCCGTTTTTTCCAAGGGATCCTCAATTTCTAATTTGCCTTCAGCTAAATTTTCTTCCTCTTTGGCTTCAACTTTTTTTGATAATTCTTCTCGGACTCTTTCTTCCTCTTGTTTAATTTTTTCTAAATCACTTTGTGGAATTTGGTAGTAATCAGACTGAATATCATTAAAAGATAAAAAGCCATGTCTTTCTCTTCCAAAATCAACAAAAGCGGCTTGCAAAGACGGCTCTATACGACTTACTTTACCTAAATAGATATTATTTTTAATTAGATTATTTTTTATGCCTTCATACTCATAGTCTTCAATTTTTTCACCTGACTTGAGTACAATTCTGATCTCATTTGGATGCGATGCATCAATATATAAATTTTTTTCCATAACATTTTTTTTGATTGTTTCATAAATAACTTAAATTTTGTTTGTATACTTATGCCTTATCTTTAACAAATTCCCATATATAATGGAAACAAAATGAGCAAAATTTTTAAGAATTTATTCATTGGTTTTATTAGTTTTTTATTAATTTCATCAATAATTGTTTTAGGTATTTTATGGAATTTTTCTAACAATATACCTGATTACAAATTTTTAAAAAATTATAAACCCCCTGTTTCAAGCAAGGTTTACTCTGGAAATGGTGATTTAGTTGCAGATTTTTCAAGAGAAAAAAGAATATTTGTTCCTTATGAAACAATACCTCAAAATGTAATTAATGCCTTCTTATCTGCTGAAGATAAAAACTTTTTTTCTCATCCTGGTGTTGATGCTAAAGGAATTTTACGAGCGATTGTAAACAATATTAAAAATGTTCTTACTTCAAAAAGATTAGAGGGCGCTTCAACAATAACCCAACAGGTAGCAAAAAATTTTCTTTTAACAAATGAAGTAAGTTTAAATAGAAAAATTAAAGAGGCTATATTGGCTTTTAGAATTGAAAGAGCACTATCAAAAGAGAGAATACTCGAATTATATTTAAATCAAATTTATCTCGGTAGTGGGGCTTATGGAGTTGCTGCAGCAAGTTTGGAATATTTTGATAAATCAATAAAAGAACTCGATTACGAAGAAGCAGCTTTATTGGCTGCACTACCTAAGGCTCCTAGTAAATATAACCCTTATAGAAATATTGAATTGGCAAAATTTAGAAGAGATTTAGTTTTAAAGAATTTATTAGACAATAACTTTATAACCAAAAAAGATTATCAAAATTTAAGAAAAAAAAAAATTCAATTAAAAAAAACTAAGAGGATTTATCTAGAGGATGCTCAATATTATATTGAAGATGTAAGAAAAAATATCATTGAAATTTTATCATATGAAAAAGTTTATAATCAGGGCTTTAATATAAACACTCCAATAAATCTAGAATTACAAAAAATAGCAACAAGCTCTTTAAGAAATGGATTAATAAAATATGATCAACGCAAAGGTTGGCGTGGTCCATTGCTAAATAAACCATACTCAAATAATTGGTCCGTTGGTTTAGAAAAATATGATTTAGAGAATTCTTTTGATTGGAAAATTGCAATAATAAAAAAGATCTCTAAATTTTCTATAGAAATAGAAACAAAAGATAAAATTATAGGAACTATAGATTACAATGATATTTCTTGGACTAAAAAAGAATTAGATGATCTTTTTAGAGTGGGAGACATAATATATGCTAAAAATATAAGAAATAATAAATTTAGCCTTAAACAATTACCAAAAATAAATGGTGGTATTGTTGTAATGGATCCTTTCACGGGAAGAGTTGTTGCATTAAGTGGTGGATTTAGTTTTAAAAATAGTGAGTTTAATAGAGCCTCACAAGCTTTGCGGCAACCAGGTTCAGCATTTAAACCATTCGTTTATGCTTTAGCTCTTGAAAACAACTATACACCTTCCTCATTAGTTTTAGATGCACCTTTAGTTTTGGATCAAGGATCCGATCTAAAAATGTGGAAGCCAGAAAATTATGGAAAAAAATTCTACGGACCATCAACTTTGAGAATTGGTTTGGAAAAGTCACGAAATTTAATGACAGTAAGAATTGCACAAAACTTGGGTGTAGATAAAGTTGCCA
>CABZTG010000009.1 GCA_902528645.1 uncultured Pelagibacteraceae bacterium
TATTTTTGAATATTTTAACCATATAAAAAAATTAATTAAAAGATTAACATTAATCAAGTAAAGAATTGTTAAAAAAAACCTTCTAAAACTATTACAATATAATATTTTTTAAATTTAAATTTTCGCTGGTAAATAAATTTGAATTTCAGTTCCTTGGTTTTCCTCACTTAGAATCTCATAGTGTCCACGATGTTGAGTAACTATATGTTTAACAATAGCTAATCCTAAACCGGTTCCACCAACCTTGTTACTTTGTTCAAGATCTACCCTAAAAAATCTTTCTGTAATTCTAGAAATATATCTTTGAGGAATGCCAACACCTTCGTCTTTAATACTGATCATAAAATTTTTTTCTAACAATTTACCATCGCTAATTTTGCTTGATATAAAAATAGACTTATTTTCCTTTGAATACTTAATTGCATTATCTAAAAGATTAGAAAAAACAGTTTGTAATTTTTTTTCATCTCCAATAACAACTGTTGGATTGGCGAGAGATAAATTAATATTTAATTTCTTTCTTTTTAAAACAATCTCAAAATTACTGATGATTGTTTTGAAAAGATCATTTATATCAACTAAAGAGTTTGGCCTTATGTGTTCTTCTAATTCAATTCTTGTTAGTATTAAAAGATCATTAATTAAATTTTCCATTCTATTTGATTGATCAGTCATTATTTTCATAAATTTTTTTTTAGCCTTTTCATCATCAGACGCTGGGCCCTCAATTGTTTCTAGTGATCCTTTGATTACCATTAAAGGTGTTCTTAATTCATGGCTTACATTTGCTACAAAATCAGTTTTAAATTTTTGTGCTTTTGTAATTTCAGTAAAATCTTTTAAAAATAACACAACAGAATCTGGTTCAGTAAATAAATGAGTTGGACCAGGAATAATATAAATTTTATAAAACTGATATGATGGCAGGTCTATTTCAACATCAATATTTTTGGTTTTATTTTCTAAGATAGCTTTTTCAATATTATCTATTAATTCTGGTTTTCGAATTACAGAGGATATGTTTTTATCAATTAAATTACTTCCAAATCTTTTTAATGCACTTGGATTAGCATATTTAATTATGTTAAATTTATTTAATGCAAAAAACTGATCCTCAAGTTCATCAATAATTACTCTTTTGGTTTTTTCCTCTCTTTTATTAATTATTGTAGCAGTATTTATTGATTTGTTTTTTTTTTGATTAAGTAAATAGAGGAGATAAATTATAACAACTATAAGTAGAATGATGAAATATTCCATAAATTTAGACGGCTTAATTTTGCATCATTACACTTTTTAATGCAAATAAATTAAGGAAAAATTAACTAATGATTTGGTGAAATATTGTTAAAAAATATTTTTGCTGTTTCTTCCCAAGTGAATTTTTTTGCAAATTCAAGACAATCATTTCTATTAACTTTCAAAGCTTTATGAGCTGAAACTTTAAGATCATTATCTAAACAATTTATTTTGGAACCCTCAAATATATCTTTAGGACCTGGAACAGGATAAGCAGCTACAGGTGTTCCGCAATTTAAAGACTCACAAACTACAATTCCAAATGTATCTGTTTTACTTGGAAATACAAAAACATCGGAAGATGCAAAATGAGACGCTAATTCACCGTTTGTTTTTTCTCCTAAAAAAATATCTTTAGGAAATTCTTTTTTTAATTTTTTTAAATCAGGTCCCTTTCCTATTATCATTTTTGTACCCTCTAAATCACATTCTAAAAAAGCTCTTATGTTTTTTTCAACTGCAACTCTTCCAACATAAATCCAAATCGGTCTTTTATGTGGTAAATCAATTTTTTTCGGACTCTTAAAAGCTCCATGATTGCCTCCTCTTGTCCAAGTAATCATTTTATTATTATCTATACCTATATCGATTAATTCTTTTCTCATAGATTCTGTTGTTACTAAGATTCTCTCAGCCTTGTTATGAAAGTTTGCTAAGAATTTTTCAGCCCATTTTGCAGGTATAATAGGAAAGTAAAGCTTAAGATATTTATCAAATCTTGTATGAAAACTTGTGGTAAACTTTAGTTTATTCTTCAAACAATATCTTCTTGCCATAGTCCCTATAGGACCTTCAGTAGCTATATGAATTGCATCAGGTTTTATTTTCTTTATTAAGCTACCAACTCTTGGCCAAACATTAATAGATATTCTAATTTCATTATATTTTGGCATCGGAAAAGTTAAAAATAATTCTGGTGTGATATATTCTATTCTATGACCTTGTTCTTTTAAAATTTTACCTGTTTCATGCAAGGTTCTTACAACACCATTTACTTGTGGAAAATATGCATCTGTTGCGATTAAAATTTTCATTAATTACGAAGCTTTTTTTAAGTCTTCATTTTTAATAGGTTTAATTATTTCTTGAGTGTCTAAATATTGTTCTCTTATTTTATCCCAATATAATATTTCAAAGCTACCATCGTAATTTTCGGCTAATGCAGTGCAAGATTCTACCCAGTCTCCACAATTTAAATAATTGACCCCATTAAAATCTCTATCCTCAGCATGATGGATGTGGCCACAAATAATTCCATCAAATTTTTTTCTTTTTGCATAATCTGAAAGTGTTTTTTCATATTCACCAATATATTTAACTGCATTTTTGACTTTATACTTTAAAAATTTTGCAAGAGACCAATATTCTTTTCCTCTCAATCTTCTAAAAAAATTAATTATTACATTTAATTTTAATAGTAAATTATAGGTTATTGATCCAAGTTTAGATAACCATTTAGCATGTTTCATAACACCATCCCAAGCATCACCATGAACAACAACATATTTTTTTCCTGCATTTGTTTCATGAATAACTCTATTAACCATATGGATGTCACCAAAATGCATTGGAATAAATTTTCTTAACATTTCGTCATGATTACCCATTATGTAGAAAACTTTGGTACCATGTCTAGCTTTTCTTAAAATTTTTTGGATTACATCATTATGTTCTTGAGGCCAAAAAAAACTTTTTTGCATTTCCCAGATATCTATAATGTCCCCTACAAGATAAAGATTTTCGGATCTTGAGTTTTTAAAAAACTCTAAAAGTTTTTTCGCCTGACAACCCTTGGTACCTAAATGAACATCAGAAATAAATATACTTTTATATTTAAGTAAATTAGACATTTAAAGACCAATATTTTAATACAACTGTAACACGAATCATTTACTTCTTATTTCATTTGAATGTTACAAATTTGTTAAAAATTTTTTAAGGATTAATTATGTTATGTTGTTTGATTTATAATTTGAATTCTTCCTCTGGAAGAAAATCTATATTCATAAATAGGATTTTATCTAAGTTAAAAGAGAATATTTCTGTAGACTACTTTGAAACAAAAACAATAAATCAAGCTAAGAAAATTTTCAAAAATTTTAATCAAAAAAATTATGATCGACTAATAGTAGCTGGTGGTGATGGTTCAGTTTCTTTTGCAATTAATGAATTAATTAAAAATAATTTTGATTTTAAAGACGATTTTGCCATAGGTTATATTCCTGCTGGCACTGCAAATTTGCTTCAAGCTGAATTATCAATGAATAAAAAAGTTGATGATATAGTAAATGTGTTGGTTTCTAAAAATTATAAATCCTCTAATCTTGTAAAAATTAACGAGAATTATTTCTTTTTAATGGCTGGTATAGGGTGGGATGCAAAAATTGTTCATTCAATTAATTCAAAAATTAAAAAGATTCTAGGTAAAATTATATTTGGTATCAAAGGTTTTCAATATTTCTTATTTATGAATAATAAAAAATTAAATGTTACTTTTGATGGACAATTTTATCAAGCAGACTGGATATTATCCTCAAATACCAAATATTACGCTGGACATCATAAAATAAATAAAACAAATATTTTTGAAAATAAAATAGTCACATATATATTTAAGGATTTAACTAGGATCAATTTATTATATTCTATATTTTTAATAATTCTTAATGGTGATTTAAGTAAAAATAAAAATGTTATTACTACTTATTCACAAAACATTACTATTGATGGAAATGATTTGATACCTGTTCAAATTGATGGAGATAATTTTGGTTCATATAAAAAAATTCATTTAAATCTATCAAATAAAAAAGTGAATTTTCTTGTAAAATAATTATTTTACTCTGCCATAAATATCTTGATATCTCACTATATCTGTTTCTTTTAAAATCGAGCCTACTTGAGCTTCAATTATTTTAACTGGTTTTTTATAGGGATTTTCTATTCTATGGATTGCACCTAGTGGAATAAAAATAGTTTCATCAGGTTTCATAGTGAAATATTTCTTATTTAAAGTAATTTTAGGTTTACCATGAGTAACTACCCAATGTTCAGCTCGATGATGATGTTTTTGAAGACTTAATATACCTTTTGGTTTTACATATAATTCTTTAATTAAGAATTCCTTACCATTAAATAGATTTACATAACTACCCCAAGGTCTATGAAATACATTCTTCTTTTTAAAATAATGTCTTTTATTTCGTCCGTACATCTTACAGATTTCTTTCCAAGATCCTAAATCAGACCAAGGAATATCTAATTTGATAGCATTTATATCTTTGGTTTTTTCTAATATTGCATAGTCAAAAGACTTGGCTTTTGCTTTTGTGAAAGATTGTTTGTTTAAATAATATACATTACTTTTATATTTTGCTTTTAATACTGCTTTATTACAATTTCGATAAATATTTGGTTGGTATTTCTTAAAATTATTTATTATTGAGTCTTTTCTCAAATAAAACATTCCAGAATTCCAATAACCTTTTTTACTAATTATTTGTTTAGCTTTAGCCTTTTTGGGTTTTTCTACAAATCTAGTTACTTTGTTACTTTTTGTTAAAAAATAACCAAATTCACTTGAGGGCATTTTGGGTTTAATCCCAAAAATAAAGATATTGTTTTGAGTAAGTTTCTTTTGATTTTTTTTGATAGCTTTATTGAATAAACCAACTTTTTCTATCAAATGATCAGCAGCCAAAAACATTAATGGTTGTTTGATTGGAATGTCTTTAATTAAAGCCGTACTTAATATAGCTGGTGCAGTATTTCTTTTTGCTGGCTCTAAAACTATCTTGAATTTTCTTATTTTGTGTTTTTTTAAATGTTGTTTTACTTGTCTTAAATATTTTGCATTAGTGCTTATAATTGGTGCATCATATATAGATGCTTTAACTCTTTCTAAAGTTTTACCCAATAAAGTCCAATTACCAAAATCAATAAATTGTTTTGCTTGATGTTTTTTAGCTTTTGGCCAAAGTCTAGTTCCAGCGCCACCACATAAAATAACTGGGCGAATTTTCATTAAATTTTTGAATATTCCTTAACTTCTTTTTTCTTACCAGGGTGAGTTGGGGCTCCTAAACTTGCTGGCCCAACTGTTTGTGCATATTTCCAAAGAGTGCCTGAGCCAAAATCAGATTTTTTAGCCTTCCACTTTCTTTTTCTTGATGCCAATTGTGCTCTTGTTAAACGAACATTAATTGCTCCTTTTTTAGCATCAATATCAATTAAATCACCATTACGTAAAAGAGCTATAGGTCCTCCTAAAGCTGCCTCTGGACCTACGTGACCAACACAAAATCCTCTTGTTGCGCCAGAAAATCTTCCATCAGTGATTAAAGCAACTTTCTCGCCTTTACCTTGACCATAAATTGCACCAGTTGTTGAAAGCATTTCTCTCATACCTGGTCCACCAACTGGGCCTTCGTATCTAATAATAATTACATCACCATCTTTATATTTTCTGCTTTGAACTGCTTTCATCGCACTTTCTTCATTATCAAAACATCTTGCTCTTCCAGTAAATTGTAATTTTTTAAGACCAGCAATTTTTACAATTGCACCTTCTGGAGCTAAATTTCCTTTTAATCCTACAACACCCCCATCTGGTGATAAAGGTCTGTTATAAGCTCTTAAAACTTTTTGTTTTGGATTAAATTTAATACCTTTTAAATTTTCTTTCATTGTTTTACCTGTAACAGTCATACAATCACCATGAATATAACCACCATCATATAAAGTTTTTAAAAGCATTGGCACACCACCTGCTAACCACATATCTTTTGCAACATATTTTCCACCTGGTTTTAAGTCTGCAAGATAAGGTGTTCTTTTAAATATTTTTGCAACATCCATTAAATCAAATTTAATTCCTGCTTCATTTGCAATTGCTGGTAAGTGTAATGCTGCATTAGTTGAACCCCCTGTTGCAGCAACTATTGTTGCAGCGTTCTCTAATGCTTTTCTTGTAACAATATCTCTTGGTTTAATTTTTTTTGCTAATAATTCCATCACCATTCGGCCGCTAGCTTTTGCATATTTATCTCTTTCTTCATAAGGAGCTGGTGTTCCTGCTGAATAAGGTAACGCTAAACCGATTGCTTCTGAAACACATGCCATAGTATTAGCTGTAAACTGACCACCACACGCACCCGCTGTAGGACACGCTACTAATTCTAATTTTCTTAATTCTTTAGCAGACATTTGACCTGATGAATGTTTTCCAACCGCTTCAAAAACATCAACTACAGTTACATCTTTACCTTTATATTTTCCTGGAAGGATTGAGCCGCCATATATAAAAACACTTGGTACATTTAACCTAACCATGGACATCATTAATCCTGGTAAAGATTTATCACAACCTGCGATACCTACTAATGCATCATAACAATGACCCCTCACTGTTAATTCAGCACTATCAGCTATAACTTCTCTTGAAATTAAAGACGATTTCATTCCTTCATGACCCATGGCAATACCATCAGTAACAGTAATTGTGCAAAATTCTCTTGGTGTCCCTCCTGATGCTCTAACCCCCTTTTTCACTGATTGCGCCTGTCGCATAAGGGCAATATTGCAAGGAGCAGCTTCATTCCAAGTTGATACAACTCCTATAAATGGTTTTGATACATCTTTTTCAGTCTCACCCATTGCATAATAAAAAGATCTATGAGGTGCTCTATCTGGACCTAAGGATGTATGTCTACTAGGTAATTTTTTTTTATTAAATTTCCGCATTATAAACTCTCAATAGTTAAAGATATTTTTTTGATATTATCTTTAAGACTACTATAGTTAGTTTTTTCTTGTTCAACAATATTTTTTGGTGCTCTATCTGTAAAGCCTTTATTAGATAATCGTTGAGAAATCTTATCTAGTTCGTCTTGATATTTGTTCTGACGTTTTTTTAAGTTTTCTTTAATCAAATTAAGATCAACATTTTCATCAAAATAAATCTTAAAAATGTCCCCAGAAATAACAAGTGTGGCAGAGGGTTTATCCTGTTCTTTATCAAAAAAATTGTTGATACGACCCAGTTTTTTTAAAATAACATCATTATTATTAACTAATGATTTATTTTTTTTAGCAATTTTGTTAATTGCAACATCAACAAATGAACCAGGGCTGACATTTAATTCATTTTTAAATGATCTTAATTCAGAGATAATTTTGATAATTTTTTCAACTTCTTTAAGAGATTGGTCTTTTTTAATTTTTCCAGTAGGCCAATTTTTATACATAAGGAAATTTTTATTAGACTCATCAAATTTGTTCTTTAACCATATTTCCTCGGTTACAAATGGTATGAAAGGATGAAGCATAACTAATATTTGCTTAAAAACATAAGCAGAAACTTCTTTTACCTCTGTTTTTGCCTTTTTATCCTCAGAGTAAAGAATTGTTTTAGACAGCTCAATATACCAATCACAATATGAGTGCCATGCAAATTGATAGGCATTTTTTGCCGCCTCATCAAATCGATAATCTTCAATATTTTTTTGAATTTTATTTTTGGTTTCTATCAACTCTGAATAGATCCATTTATTGATATTTAATGAAATTTTTGGAACTTTATTAGTTTTTTTAAAATCACATTTATTAGTGATTAAAAAATTATTAGCATTCCATAGTTTATTTAAAAAGTTTCTATATCCTTTAACTCTATCCTCTGAAAGTTTAACGTCAGTTCCTGGAGATGCCATAGAAAGCAAAGTAAAACGTAATGCATCTGCGCTATATTTTTCAATTAGATCTAATGGATCAATTACATTTCCCTTTGACTTAGACATTTTTTGTCCTTTTTCATCTCTTACTAACGCGTGTACATAAATATCTTTGAAGGGTTCCTTGTTTAAAAATTCCATACCAAACATAATCATTCTAGCCACCCAGAAAAAAATAATATCAAAACCCGTTACTAAAACTGTTGTTGGATAAAATTTCTTTACGTAATCTTTTTTATCAGGCCAACCTAAAGTTGCGAATGGCCATAATCCTGAAGAAAACCATGTATCTAAAACATCAGGATCTCTAGTAAGTTTTACGTTTTTTTTTATAATGTTTTTTTGCTTGTTTAATTGCATCATTTTCATTGATTGCAACAAAAATTTTTTGATCAGGTCCATACCAAGCTGGTATTTGATGTCCCCACCATAATTGTCGTGAAATACACCATGGCTCAATATTATTCATCCACTGAAAATAAGTTTTAGACCAGTTAGTTGGAAAGAAATTTGTTTTTTTTGTCTTAACAATTTTTTTAGCTTTGATCGCCAATTTCTTTGCATCAACAAACCATTGTTCTGTTAAAAAAGGCTCGATTACTGAATTTGATCTATCGCCGTATGGAACTTTATTTTTGATGTTTTCTTCTTTTACAAAAAAATCTTTTTCTTTTAATTCATTTAATATTTTTTTACGGGCATCAAACCTATCCAAGCCAATATAATCTTTTGGAGCATTATCATTTATTTTTCCTTCTTCCGTAAAAACATTAATTATTTCTAATTTATTTCTTTGACCAACATCATAGTCATTAAAATCATGTGCTGGCGTAATCTTAAGTGCTCCAGTTCCTTGCTCTGGATCAGCATAATTATCTTTAATAATTTTTATTTTTCTACCTACGATTGGTATTGTGACAGTTTTGCCAACATAATTTTTATATCTTTTATCCTTCGGATTTACTGCAATCGCGGTATCCCCTAGCATTGTCTCAGGTCTCGTTGTGGCAATAGTGATAAATTCTGAAGAATTGTCTATTGGGTATCTAATATAGTAAATCTTAGAATTCATCTCTCTTTGATCTACTTCCAAATCTGAAATCGCGGTTTTTAAAACAGTGTCCCAATTCACGAGTTTTTCAGCTTTATAAATCAATTTTTTTTTATGTAATTCTACAAAAACCTTAATGACTGATTTTGATAAATTTTCATCCATAGTGAATGCATTTCTTGACCAATCACATGAACATCCTAATTTCTTTAGTTGATTAATGATTATGTCCCCATATTCATTTTTCCATTCCCATACTTTTTCTATAAATTTTTCTCTACCAAGGTCAATTTTATTTAAATTTTCCTTTTCTAATTTTCTCTCAACAAGTGCTTGGGTGGCTATACCTGCATGATCAGTTCCAGGTTGCCACAAAGTTTCATAATTATTCATTCGATAATAACGAACTAATAAATCTTGAATTGAATTATTTAAAGCATGGCCCATATGTAAACTTCCAGTTACATTGGGTGGTGGAATTACAATTGAAAATTTTTTTGAATTTTTTTGCGGTTTAAATAATTTATTCTTCTCCCAATAACCATAAATTTTATCTTCAACCTTTGAATGTATATATTTATCGCTTATCATGGGTGTTATTAGTTTATAATTTAATAATCTAAATTAACAATAATCAAATTGGAACGTTATTTAATAGACTAATTGCAAATATTTTATATAAAACTCAATGTAGCTATCTTCTAAAACATATGGCAACGTGGCGGAATGGTTACGCAGAGGATTGCAAATCCTTGTATCCCGGTTCGATTCCGGGCGTTGCCTCCAAAAAAAATCTTGTTTTAGTGAAAAAAAAAAGTAAGTTGAGATTTTAATATTCCTCGGTAGCTCAGTTGGTAGAGCAGTTGACTGTTAATCAATTGGTCGCAGGTTCGAGTCCTGCCCGAGGAGCCAAAAATTAACCAACCTTTGAAATATTGTTACTTCCTGCCTGTAATGATTTATTAAATTTCAATTTTTGATCAGCATTTAGTTCAGAATATAATTTCACTAAAAAGTTATAATTTACATTCATATGACCTTCTTGTGATTTCTCTAAATTTATAAGATATTCTGAAAAATCCTCAAAAAAATAATTAATTGGTACTTTAAGATAGTTCGATAATTGTAATAACCTTATTGAACTTACCCCATTAGTGCCTTTTTCATATTTTTGAATTTGTTGAAATGTGACGTTGATTGCTTTTGCTACTTTAGTTTGAGTTAAACCTAGTGCTAGTCTTCTAAGCTTAAGCTTATTGCCTAAATGCTTATTAAAATTATCTTCCATTAAGACCCCTCTTAATTTTTTAAAAAACTAATTGAACTAGTTTTTAATACCTACTGCAACAATAAATTTTTATTTTTTTTACCCAAAAACCCGTATTAGGGGAAATATGTCAAGCATTACTTCAGCTATAATTTGAGAAATATTTCTTGAAATTAGCTTGAACTATAGTATCTGGCTGAGGAAAAGTTTGGTTCTATCACTCTTTGGATTAGCAAAAAATTCTTTGGTATCAGCTTTTTCTACTATCATTCCCTCATCCATAAATATCATTTGATCTGCAACTTCTTTTGCAAAACCCATTTCATGTGTAACTACAATCATAGTCATTCCTTGTTTTGCTAAATTAACCATAACATCTAACACTTCTTTAATCATTTCGGGGTCTAAGGCTGATGTGGGTTCATCAAAAAGCATTATTTTTGGCTCCATACATAAAGCTCTTGCAATAGCAGCTCTTTGTTGTTGTCCCCCAGATAATTGTCCTGGATATTTTTGTGCTTGATCAAGAATTTGTACTCTTTCTAGATGTTTTAATGCTAATTCTTCCGCCTCTTTTTTAGGCATTTTTTTAACCCAAATAGGAGCTAATGTGCAGTTATCCAGAATAGATAAGTGAGGAAATAAATTAAACTGTTGAAATACCATTCCAACTTCAGCTCTAATTTGTTCAATATTTTTTGTATCCTCTGTTAATTCAGTTCCATCCACGACAATATTACCTTCTTGATGCTCTTCTAATCTATTAATACATCGAATTAATGTAGATTTTCCTGATCCAGATGGACCACAAACAACAATTTTTTCTTTTGGTTTAACTTCTAAATTTATTCCTTTTAAAACTTGAAAATCTCCAAACCACTTATTCATATTACTTATTTGGATAATACTATCTGACATAAATCTTTATCTATCGGTTTTATATTTTTGTTCTAGATTATAACTATATTTACTCATTGCATAACAAATAATCCAGAAAATTATAGCAGCAAATACATACCCTTCCATAGCAAATCCTAACCATTTTGGATTTGTTTTAGCTAAATTTAACATTCCAACTATTTCTAATAATCCCACAACAAATATTAATGGAGTGTCTTTTACTAGTGCTAAGAAAGTATTTGCTATTCCTGGTATTACTAATTTAAGAGCCTGTGGTAAAATTACAAAAATATGCATTTTCCAATAGCCCATACCTAATGATTTTGCAGCTTCGTATTGACCTCTCGGTAAAGCTTGTAAACCGCCTCTTATAACTTCCGCAACATACGCAGCCTCAAATAAAGAAATTGCAATTATGGCTCTTACTAATTTATCAATGAAAAAGTCTTCTGGTAAAAACATCGGAAACATTACGGCAGACATGAATAAAACTGTGATTAGTGGAACACCTCTCCAGAATTCAATAAAGCCAACTGATATATATCTAATTAATGGAAATTCTGATCTTCTGCCAAGAGCAAAAGCCATTCCGATTGGAAAACAAAAAATAAGACAGAAAAAAGAAATAATAAATGTTAGCGACAGACCCCCCCAAGCACCGGTTTCAACCCAATTTAAACCATCTAATTTTCCAAGCTCAATGTATTCTTCAAAAAAAAGAAAATATTTCAAAATTACATAAAGCGCTAAAGGAACTATTAAAAAGTAATAAAACTTAAATTTACTTGGAATAAAAAAACCAATTATGATAGATAAAATTGCAGCAATAATTCCATAAGAAAAGTCAAAAAATACTGGGCCACCTGAAATAAAGAAGAAGATAAACAAAAACGCAATTAAAGGATAAATAACTACATAATAGAGTGTTAAATATTTCTTAAATTTATCAGTCGCAAAATATCCAACAGAACCAAGTAACACCAAAGCGACAAATGATAAATTAATTCTCCATTGTTCTGCATTTGGATACATTCCATACATAAATCTCCTCATCCAAACTTTAATATATGTCCAGCATGCACCAGAGCCTGTACAAACATCTTTTGTATCTCCTGCAAAACTAGCATCTATAACAAACCAGCTTAATATAGGTGGTAGAGATTTGATGATTATGAAGATAATCAATAATGATAAAATAGCGTTAAAATTGTTTGTATTAATATGTTTGTTTAAGAGGTCTAAATTTTTTATTCCGCTATACTCTATTCGAATGAAATAAAGTCCGACAAAACCAAGTATAAGAGGTAATAAGAAACTTAAAAAATTAGGTAAAAAACCAGTTAAATTTAATCTAAAAAATGAGTTTAGAAAAACATCTAAAATACTAATAAAAAATAAAAAAGAACCAAGATACAAAAAGGTATTAAGATTAGCTCTATCAGGTTTTAAAAAATTAATATTAGACATTATTTCTCCTGAATAGCTATTTTTTTGTTATACCAGTTCATTAAAATTGAGATTGAAATACTCAAAGTTAGATAAGTAAACATGGTGATTGATACTATTTCAATTGCTTTACCAGTTTGCATTAATGCTGTTCCAGCAAAGACTAATACTAAATCTGGATAAGCTATCGCTGCCGCTAAAGATGAATTTTTAGTTAGATTTAAATATTGGTTTGTTGTTGGTGGAATTATTATTCTCAGTGCTTGAGGCATAATTACTAATTTAAGTACTTGATTTGGAGTAAGTCCAATTGATGCTGCTGCCTCTTTTTGACCTTTACCGACACCTTGAATTCCAGCTCTGACACATTCTGCGATAAATGTTGCTGTATATAAAGATAAAGATAATGTTAATGCTATTAATTCTGGGGGTAAACTAACTCCTCCCTCATAAATAAATGATGTTGTTGCCAATTGTTTTAAAACAGGAACTTCAAAAGAAAGTCTTACGCCACCAATTAAAAAACTTAAAAGTGGAAGAATAAATATCAGTCCTATAGAAATTAAAAAAACTGGAATTTGTTTACCTTGATTTTCCTGAACTTTTTTGGCATGCGCTCGTATAACAATGATAGCTATGATTGCAGCTATAATTGAATAAAAGAAAATATTAAAATTTTGCCAAATAAATGCTGGGACGTATAACCCTTTTATAGTTAGAAAAAAAACTCCAAACATTGCTTCAGCATCTTGTGGAAGTGGTAAAGCACGTAATGCAGCAAAATACCAAAAGAAAATTTGAAGTAGTAATGGAATATTTCGAAAAAACTCTACATAGAAAGCTGCAAATTTATTAATTAGATAATTAGGGGATAATCTTGCTATACCAACTATTACTCCTAAGATTGTTGCAATAATTATTCCAATTACAGATACAAGTATTGTATTTAAAAGACCAACTAAATACGCTCTAAAATATGAATGAGATCCATCATATTCAATTAATGAAAACTGAACATCAAAAGAAGATTCTTGAGATAGAAAACCATAACCAAAATCAATACCTCTATTTTCCATATTGATTTGAGCGTTATAAGTAAAAAAACCGAAAACTAAGACTACAGCTAAAACTGTAATTAATTGTGGGACTATATCTTTAAGTTTAAAATTCACTTTGCCGATAATATATGAGTTTATAAAAAAAGGGCTAGAAAAATCTAGCCCTTTTTAATTAATTTAAACTACAATTATCTTGCAGGTGGAACGTAAAGTATTCCGCCTTTTGTCCATAATTGGTTTGGACCTCTGTCTGGTAAAATTCCAGTGTCAGCTATATTTCTCTTATAACTTTCACCATAATTACCAACTTGCTTGATAATTCTTAAGCTCCAGTCGTTGTCTAGACCAAAAGCAGCACCTAATTCACCTTCAGCTCCAACTAATCTTTTGATTGCTGGGTTGTCTGAAGTTTTCATCATGTCTGCATTTGCTGAAGTAATACCATATTCTTCAGCTTCGATCATAGTGTTCAAAGACCATCTAACGATATCTTCCCAAACTGCATCACCTTGTCTAACAACTGGTCCTAAAGGTTCTTTAGAAATAGTTTCTGGTAGAACAATGTGTTCATCAGGGTTTTTCATTTTTGTTCTTTGAGCAGCTAAACCAGATTTATCAGTAGTGTATGTATCACATCTACCTGCATCGTAAGCAGCAACAACTTCGTCAGCTTTTTCAAATGCAACTGGCTCATAAGAAATTCCTTTTGAATTAAAGAAGTCTCTCATGTTTAACTCAGTTGTTGTACCAATATTTGTACAAGCTGAGATACCATCTTTGAATTGGCTAGTTGAAGTGATACCTGAGCTTTTTCTTACCATGAAGCCTTGACCATCGTAGAAGTTTACTCCAACGAAAGTAAGTCCGATATCAGCATCTCTAGAAAGAGTCCAAGTTGTGTTTCTTGATAAGATATCAATCTCACCAGAAGTTAAAGCAGTAAATCTTTCTTTAGCACTTAGTGGCGTAAACTTAACTTTGTTTGCATCACCTAATACTGCAGCAGCTACAGCTCTACATACGTCAACGTCAACACCAGTCCAATTTCCTGCCGCATCAGCATTAGAAAATCCTGGAAGACCTTGAGATACTCCACATCTTACAAACCCTTTTTTCTGAGTGTTTTTAAGTGTTTTAGATTTTTTAGCAGCCATAGACTCTGTTGTAAAAGTGAACAACACAGCAACCATAGCAACTAAAGAAGTTAATTGTTTTAAGTATTTAAACATATTTCTTCCTATTGTTTATTTATTTGTTAACAAATAATTCAAAATTACTTTTGAATATTCTTAATTTAAGCATGATAAAAATAGGGGTTCAAGGGAAATTTAATCTCATTTCAAATTAATTGAAAATCTAGTCAAGATAAATTTTAACCAAAAATGTGCTAGTTATGGCGCGCCCTGAAGGATTCGAACCTACGACCCTCGGTTTAGAAAACCGATGCTCTATCCAGCTGAGCTAAGGGCGCAAAATCATACTACGTATACAATAATTAATTAATTTTTAAAAAGAAATTTTTTCATAAGAAGCAAGATTGTTAACAGCTCAATTCGTCCAATAATCATGAAAAAAATAAGACAATATTTGGTAAAATATGAAAGATTATAAAAGGTCAGATCACTTAAACCATATGAACTTGAATTAACAGTATTCATTAATGTTAAAATAGATAGTTTAAATGAATTTTCAAAGTTAAATTCATTTATGGTCAACAAAGTTGTTAAAATAAAAAGTGATAAAATAAATATAAGAACTGATAAAAAATATTTACTTATCTCATCAAAGTCAAAATTAACTTCAGAGAAAAATAACTTGTTCTTATATATATTTTTTGGTCTACTGAATGATAAAATTTGATTTACTGAGTATTTAAATAAAGAATAAATCTTCATAAATCTTAATCCTGAGCTAGTAGAGAAAAAAGATCCTCCAATAATTACCAAAATCAAATAAATGAAAGTCAAATTTGTATTTGAATTATCTAGTGCAAAACCAATATTCGACATACTGCTTGATATTGATAAAAAATAATTCAAAAAATTTTGATTAAAACTAAAAAATAAAAAGAAAATTATTAAAACTATGATGAAGTAAATTATTAAATTGATATCTTCATATAGAAAATTAATATTTTTTTTCTTAAAGAAAAATAAATTATAACTAAAAAAAATACTAAAAAAGGATGTTAACATTAAAAATGATAAAACAATTGTTTGAGTGTCATCCTTTATTATATTAGATAAACTGTTTGTAGGTAAAAAACCCCCTGAAGAAATTAAAGAAAATGCTAGATTTAATGAGTCGAAAGTTCTTATAGAAAATAAATTCAATATTATAAAAATTACTAAAGTTATGCCTGAATATATAAAAAATACTTTAATAGCTTGTTTAAATATTTCAGATGTATTAAATGAAAAAAAATTTGTTAACGTTTTTTTAAAATTTTCATCATAAATATCTATTAGATAAATTATTGAGAATAAGAAATACAATCCTCCTACCCATTGGATGGTTGATCTCCATAATATAAGACTTTGATCAATATTTTTTATATTTTCAAAGATAGTAAAACCAGTAGAGGTAAAGCCTGAAACTGCCTCAAAAAAAGAATTTATTAAAGTTAAATTATAAATACTTAGATAAAAAGGAATTGATAAAACTAAAGGTAGTAAAATATATCCAAGAAAAACAGTTAAAATTTTTTGAAAAATTGATGTTTTTTTGGAAGATATTTTTAAACTATAAAAAAGGATTGCAAGGATTAAAGATAAAAATAAACTCAAATAATAAGTATCTAAATTTAGATAAAGATTGAAATAGTAAGAGTAAATTATATTAAAAAAAGATAAAATAGAAATTAATCCAAAAAAGAAACTTAGATATTTAATTTGTAATCCAAACATCTAATTATACTGAACTTAATCTAAAAATATTTTCTACAAAGGATATAGAGTCTTTTTTAACAATAAATACAACTCTATCATCTTTTTTAAAAACAAAATTGGATCTAGGTATAATTATTTTTTTATCTCTTAATACAGCACCAATTCTAAGTTCATCTGGTAAATTGGAATTTTTAATTTCTTTATTGATTAATTCAGAAGTTTCGATTATTTCAGCTTCAATTACCTCGTATTCACCATCTGATAGAGTATAAGCATTTTCAATTGTTCCTTTGTGGATATGTTTTAAAATACTTGAAACAGTCGTCATTCTTGGATCAATCAAATCATCAATTTTTAATGATGATTGGAGAAGTGAATAATTTGGCTTGTTAATTAATGCCATTGTTCTTTTATCATCTATATCTTTTTGGTCTTTAGCGAATTTTTCAACTAAGACACTGACCATTAAGTTATCTTCATCATCATTTGTTAGCGCTAAAACAGTTTCAGCTTCACCTAAATTTGCTTCGGTTAAAACTTCTTCATCTAAACCATCACCATTAATAACAATAGCATCATTTAATTGATTTGCTAAAAACTCTGCCCGCTCCTTATTTTTTTCAACAATTTTAACCCTAACTGTTTCTAAGGTCTCCTCAATGTTCTTAGCTAAATTAAAACCAATATTTCCACCACCTATTATTAAAATCTTTTTAGAAATTTTTTCTTCATGACCAAAAGCTTCAAGAGTTTCTGACATTTGTGACGAATTGATAATTACATAAATTTTATCGTCTTTTTTTACAGCGTCTGTTTTTTTTGGAATGAAAAATTTATTATCTCTATTTATACCAATTATATTTGCCTCTAATTTTGGGTATTTATTCGTAAGTTCGTTAAACTTAATACCTATTGATTTACAATCTTCTTTAATGAATATCTCCAATAATCTAATTTTATTATCAGCAAAAGGTACACTATCCAACGCACCTGGTGCTTCCAATTTTCTTTGAATTGATTTGGAAATTTCTATCTCAGGAGAAATAATCACATCTATTGGTAAATTTTCTTTATTATAAACTCTTGTAAATCTTGGGTTTAAATAGTCTTGTGATCTAATTCTTGCTATTTTTTTTTGAATATTAAATATTGAAAATGCTATTTGACAAATAAGCATATTAATTTCGTCATTTCTTGTAACTGCTATAATCATATCTGTTTCAGCAGCATTAGCTTTCTCAAGAATTGACGGATATGTAGCTTTTCCAACGATTGCCTTAACATCCAAACTATCGTTAATTTTTTGGATATCCTCACTTGATTGATCAATAACTGTTATCGAATGACCTTGCTCACTCAATAACTTTGCAATAGTAAAACCTACTCTACCAGCACCACAAATGATTATATTCATTTTAGTTAAATTCTTTTATTCCTAAGCCTTTAAGCTTTCTATGAAGAGCACTTCTTTCCATACCAACAAAGTTAGCTGTTTTAGATATATTCCCATTAAATTTTTTAAGTTGAATAGTTAAATACTCTTTTTCAAAGTTTTCTCTAGCCTCTTTTAATGGCACAGATAAGCTATTTTCACCAATTTTATCATCATATTTGTCGCTTTTTAAAGACTCTTTAACGATGTTAGAAATTTTGTCTTTTGTGTCAGGTTGTAAAATTGCAATTCTTTCAATCAAATTTCTTAGTTCCCTTACATTACCTTTCCAATCATGATTCAAAATATAAGAGTCATTTTCATCAATATCTAATTCTTTAATATTATAATTTGTAGAAATCATCTTTGAAAAATATCTTATTAATAAAGGAATATCTGAAATTCTTTCATTTAATGATTTAATGTTAATTTCAAAAACATTTAATCTATGATAGAGATCCTCTCTAAAATTACCTATTTTTATTTCGTCTTTTAAATCCTTACTTGATGAACAAATTAATCTAACGTCAACATTAATATCATTATTCCCATTTAATCTTTTAAATTTTTGATCAATAAGAACTCTTAATATTTTTGATTGAATGACTAGAGGAATTTCAGAAACTTGATCGATTAGTAAAGTACCTTTATTAGCTTTCTCCAAAGCACCATATGAAATAGAACCATCGCCCTTTTCTTCTCCAAACAATTCTTGCTCGTATTTTCCTGAGTCAAGAAGTGCTCCATTTAGAATAATAAATGGATTTTTTTCTCTTTTAGAATTTTTATGAATTTTCCTTGCAATAAGTTCTTTTCCTGAACCTGATGGGCCATTAATAAGTATTCTGCTTTCTGTAAGTGATATCTTTTTTATTTGTTCTCTTATTGTTGTTATATTTTTACTATCACCTATTAAATCGTATGAGGAAAACAACTTATTTTCATAATCCTTATTTTGATTTTTTAATTGAAGATTTTCAACAGCTCTACTTATAAAATTTAATAACCTAGTCTGGTCAAAAGGTTTTTCTACAAATTCAAATGCACCATGCTTTAATGAATTAACAGCCATTTCAATATTGGCATGACCAGTAATAATAATTACTGGCACATCTTTATTTTTAGACTTAATATGTGACAATAGCTCTATTCCATCATTATCACCTTTATCTAATTTGACGTCCAGAATAGCTACATCAGGCATTTTTTTATCAATTTCTTTTAACGCTTGATTGTAATTAGCCGCTACTCTAGTTTTGTAACCAGCATCAACAATTAATTCATTTAGGATATTTCTTATATCCGCATTATCATCAACTATTAATATTTCTGTTGTCATTAAAATAAAATCTTATCTGTATTTTTGCACCATTTTTAATTGGAATGAATTCAAGTTCACCTTTGTGATCATTTATAATTTTGTTTACTATAGATAGGCCTAGACCAGTTCCATTTTTTTTTGTTGTGTAATATGGATTTAAAATTTCCTTTATATTATTTTTATCAAAACCAACACCATTGTCCTCTATTGATATTGAAATATGGTCATTATTTGTTGAAATATCAATTAAAATTTTCTTTTTAAAATCAGGGTTTTTTTCAACTTTTTGTTCGATGCTCTCAATAGAGTTCTTTATCAGATTAATGAAAACTCTTGAAATTTGCTCCTTGTCACATTCAAGTAAAATCTCCTCATCTTTTTTATTTAAGTTTATTTCAATGGATTTATTAACCTCTGATAACAATTTGATATTTTCACTTAATAACTTTACCAGATTATTTCTCTTTAAAGTAGGTTTTGGCATTCTCGCAAAATCGGAAAATTCATTAACTAAATTTTCTATTTGTTTTATTTGAGAGTTTATAATTTTTAAATTTTCTTTAAAAGATTGTTGGTCTTCATTAGTTATTTGTCCAGAGTATTTTGTTCTAATTCGATCTATTGTTAATTGTATTGGTGTCAGAGGATTTTTAATTTCATGGGCTAACTTTCTTGATAGATTTCCCCATGCTTTATATCTCTCATTAATAATTAATTTTTCTTGCTGGTTTTTAAGTCTACTAATCATAGAATTAAAGTTTTTATTCAATACTTCCATATCTTTATCGGTTTTGATTTCTGGTACTTTTGTATTTAAGTTTCCATGACCTATTTCTGTTGATGCAAGGATAAGATTGTTAATAGATCTAAAAAATCTTGATGAAAATCTAATTGCTATTGTAATAGAAATAAATAGTAGCAATGAAACAATTATAATATAAATGATAAAAAACGAAATTTTTATGCCTGTACTTCTTTCTTCGACAGTATAATAAAAGTTAATAGCTTCTTGAGACTCAGTTAAATAATTTGAGATATTTTTATCTAAAAATTTCACAACATACAAAAAACGATCTTCAGATGATTGTAATCGCATAATTGCAGCTGAAATATTAGCTTTTGTATTTATTATTTTTAATGGTCTATCATCCTCAAGGACTAAATTTAATGCTTTATCAACTGGTGGTATATATTTTTCTTTTTTTTCTGTTGAGTATAATAATTTCTTATTTTTATCAATTATATGAATTTCATCAACATTTCTGATTATTTTTTGTGTTCTCAAAAACCTTAAATATTCATTAGCATTCTCATTTAAAAAATTAGCACTTTTATTTGTATCGAATGCAATCAAAATTATATCTGATTGTATTTTATTTCTTACTTCTTCAACATAATTTCTAGCAAGTTCATAGGAATTATTTACTACGGTTGTAACTTTTCTATCGAAGTACTTTTCTAGAGCAAAAGAAAAAAGAAATAAGGAAAAAATTGAAATTAAAATTGATGGTATTAAAGTAAATAATGAAAAATATGTTATATATTTTTTATTTGATGTTAAGCCATCTTTATCAATATCAACTTTAATTGAATTTTTTACTTCTACAAAAATAAAGACGAATAATAAAATAAGTAAAAAAATATTTGAAATTAGTAAATATTGTAAATTTTTTTCATTTAATTCAACAAAACTTCTATCAATAAATGTCAAAAAGGTTAAAAAACCCAGAAATAGTGTGATACTAGATAGAATAATAATGATTATATTTTTTTTCAAAAATTCTAACATAAATTAGAATTATAGCATTTAAACGAATGAACAACTATTTTGTAATATTAGCTGCTGGAAAAAGTAAGAGATTTAATAAAAAAATACCCAAGCAATTCTTTAATTACCGAAATAAAGAAATAATTGATCATTCCATAGAAAAATCTCTCAATTCAAAGCTATTTAAGAAAATTTTAATTGTTTCGAATAATCTTAAACATTTAAAAAAAAAAAAGTATCCTAAATCAATAAGTATTATTAAAGGGGGAAAGGAAAGATTTGACTCCTCTTTTAAAGCTTTAAAATATCTAAAAAGATATAAGCCAAAAAATGTATTTATACATGATGCTGCTAGGCCCAATTTTTCAATTGGATTACTAAAAAAATATTGCTAAAAATTTGAAAAATAACAAAGCCGTAGTTCCAATTATCAGTTCAAAAGACACAATAAAATATAAAACTCAAAATCAAATATTTAATCTAAACAGAAATAATTTATTATTAACACAGACCCCTCAAGCATTTAGATTTAAAGAGCTTTATAAAATTACAAAAAACCAAAAAAATAAAGTCACTGATGAAGCAACATTATTTATAAATAATGATTTTAAAATCAAATTTATACCAGGTGAAAAAGCAAATAATAAGATTACATATATTGATGATATAAAAACTCCCAAGACTTTTTATGGTATAGGTTTCGACATTCACAAATTAGTAGAAAATAAAAAATTGTACCTTGGAGGTGTAAAAATTCCTTTTCATTCAGGTCTTGAAGGTCATTCTGATGGAGATGTAATTTTACATGCAATTATTGATTCTATTTTAGGAGCTATAAGAAAAAAAGATATTGGAACTTATTTTCCAAACACAAAACAATTTAAAAATATCAGATCTCCAAAAATGCTAAAACCAATCATGATTAATTTAAACAAATCTAATTTTTTTATAAACAATTTGGATATAAACTTAATTTGTCAAAAACCAAGAGTTTCAAAATATAGAGACAAAATAATTAAATCAGTATCAAAATTAACTGGTATTAATGAAAACCAAATAAATTTAAAGGGTAAAACTGTGGAAAAATTAGGTTTAATTGGAAAAGAAAAGGCTATCGCTTGTGAAACCATAATTTCAATCACAAAATATGATTAAAACTTTTAATTCATTATTAGCAACAATGTTTGGGCTAGGAAAAATTAAGATTATTCCTGGAACTTTCGGATCCTTAGCTACAACTATTTTTCTTTATTTTTTTTTTCATATATTAAAGTTATCACCAAATATAGTCTTAATAGGTTTGCTTGTTATTTTTATTTATTCATTCATAGCAGTAGCATCCCATATAAAGGAGAAAGAAAATAAAGATCCAAAAGAGGTCATTATCGATGAATTTATAGGTCAATCTATACCAATTTATCTCTACGAAATATCCCATGGAACACAAAAAACATCTGATGAAGCCTTAATTTTTTATGTTATTTGTTTTGTACTTTTTAGATTTTTTGACATTCTAAAACCATTTCCAGTAAATTATTTTGACAAAAATTATAAAAATAGTTTCGGTGTAATAATGGACGATGTTTGTGCAGGATTATATGTTGTTCTATCATTAATTTGTTTTATGTTATTAAGCAGTTATTTAATTTAATGAAAAATTTATTCAGGCTTTTAACCAAAAGAAAATTAAAACTTTCTGTTGCTGAGTCTTGTACTGGAGGGATGTTAGCTAATTCAATTACCTCAATAAGTGGTGCTTCAAAAGTATTCAATTTAGGACTAGTCACCTACTCTAACCAAGCTAAAATTAGAATTCTCAAAGTTAATAAAAATATTATTAAAAATTATGGTGCAGTTAGCCACCAATGTTGTTTGGCAATGGTAAATAACTTATCTAAAATATCAAAAGCCAATATTAACGTTTCTATAACTGGAATTGCTGGCCCCAAAGGTGGCACCAAACAAAAGCCAGTAGGTCTAGTTTATATTGGTATAAAAAAAGGCAAAAAAGTACAGATTAATAAGTGTTTATTTAAAAGTAAAAAAAGATCTTCAATTCAAAAAGCAACTGTTAAAAAAACCTTAGATTTAATTCTTAGAATTTCCAAATAATTCTTCAGCTCTTTTTTGAAAGGCATCAGCTATTTTTTCTAAACCAAATTGAAAAGAGACTACCATTAAAGAATTTAAAAATTTATTCTTTATTTCAAAATCAATATCAAAGGTGATTTCAGTTATACCATTATTTTTATCAGTAAAAGTCCAATTATTTGTTAGATGATTTAATGGTCCCTCTATGTTTTTTACATAGATTGAGTCAGTTTTTTTATTAAAGGCAACATCACTTTTGTATGTATCTTTAAATGGTCCTTTACCGATGGTTAAATCAGCAATAATTTTTTGTAAATCACCATCTTTTTTGTTTTCATATATTTTCGCATCAAAACAAAATGGAACAAATTCAGGATATTTTTCTATATCTAAAACAAGTTCAATTAAGTCTTTTTTTTCACATTCAATTAATCGCTTAACTGAAGCTTTTGGCATTAATGATTGTTAATCCGATTTTGTTGTAGTTTAGCAAAATCTTCATCTGCATGATAAGAAGATCTTGTTAATGGCGATGACGAAACTAATAAAAAACCTTTTGCTTTCGCAATACTTCCTAATTCATCAAATTCCTCTGGTGTGTAGTATCTATCAAGAGGATGATGTCTAACAGATGGTTGTAAATATTGGCCAATAGTTAAAAAATCTACATCTGCAGCTTTTAAGTCATCCATTACCTGTAAAATTTCATCTTTTTTTTCACCTAAGCCAACCATTATTCCTGATTTTGTAAAAATTTTCTTATTTATCATTTTAACATTTTTCAAAAGTTCTAAAGATGCGAAATATCTAGAACCTGGTCTTACTTTTAGATAAAGACTAGGAACAGTTTCAATATTGTGATTAAAAACATCAGGATTTGCCTCTAAAACTTTTTTATAAGCATCACCCTTTCTTAAAAAATCAGGTGTTAAAACTTCAATTGTAGTATTTGGATTTGTTTTTTTTGTTTGATTAATAACTTCAAAAAAATGATTTGAACCACCATCCTCTAAGTCATCTCGATCAACTGATGTTATTACAACATGTTTTAGATTTAATTTTTTTACAGCTTGAGAAATTTTTATTGGTTCGAGATTATCCAGTTTTCCTGGCTTACCAGTTTTTACATCACAAAAAGCACATGCTCTTGTGCATGTATCACCCATAATCATAAAGGTAGCATGTCTTTTACTCCAACATTCAGTAATATTCGGACAATTAGCTTCCTGACAAACTGTTACAAGATTATTTTTATTTACAATTGTTTTTGTTAAAAAAAATTCTTTGCTATTTACTAATTTTGATCTTATCCAATCTGGTTTTTTTTTAATTGGATTTATCGGTTTATTTTGCTTTTCTGGGTGTCTAATTTTCATTTTTTTTAATTATATAAATTTTTTCATCTTTTTTGCCAAATATGAACCTTTCTCTAATCAAAGATTCTATATAATCAAGATCTAGATTGTCACTTAACAATGAATTCTTAAATTCCAAGTCACTTATTTGGTTAATTATTAAAGATTCTTGTTGTTTTAAGTTTTTCAAAATCTCTTTTTTTTCAAAATATGAAATTAACCCTCTTTGACCAGATAAAAGATTAAAAAAGAAATAAAGAATCAAAAAAGTAGAAACTAATAAAAGGTAATTTTTTTTTAATCTTTGAAGCATTAATGAATCTTATTCATTCTAGCTTTTTTTCCAAGTTCTTCTTCTATACGAATTAATTGATTATATTTAGCCACTCTTTCAGATCTAGCTAAAGATCCTGTTTTTATTTGGTTGGAGTTGGTACCTACCGCTAAATCGGCAATAAATGTATCTTCACTATCTCCTGATCGATGTGAAATAATAGTATTAAACCCTATAGTTTGAGCAAATCTTATGACATCAAGTGTTTCGGTAACTGTACCAATTTGATTTAGTTTTATCAAAATTGAGTTTGATGAAACATTTAGAAATCCCTTTTTTAATCTTTCCAAATTTGTAACATAAAGATCATCTCCAACTATCTGCACTTTTTTAGTAGATCTCATAAATTTACTCCACGACGTCCAATCATTTTCAGAAAATGGATCTTCAATCGATTTAATTTTATATTTATCAATCATTTTTTTGTACTCTGAAATTGTTTTATCAACAGAAACATATTTTTTTGAGTGAATAGAATATTTACCTTTTTTAAATAATTCATTAGCTGCAACATCCAAACAAATTGAAATATCTTTACCATTTCTAAATCCTGATTTTTTAATTGATAAAACAATCAAATCTAGGGCCTGATTGTTGCTATTAATCATCGGTGCAAATCCACCTTCATCACCAACCGATGTGGCTAAACCTTTTGCTTTAATTAATTTACTTAAGTTTTTAATTACTAAATAACATATTCTCATTGCCTCAGAAAAAGATTTTGCTTTATCTGGTCTAATCATAAATTCTTGAATTCTAAGACCATTATTTGCGTGTGCTCCACCATTAATAATATTCATTAATGGATAAGGTAATTGAAAATTTTTTGTTACATAAAAAGATTTATAAATAGGAATTCTTTTTACTTTTGCTGATAACTTTTTTGCAGCCATTGATACCGCTAATATTGCATTAGCTCCTAGCTTTGTCTTTTGCTTAGTCCCATCTAAATTAATAAGTATTTCATCTATTCTTTCTTGGTCATGTATATTTTTATTTCTTAAAGCTTTAGATATTTTAGAATTAATTAAATTTATTGCTGAAAATACACTTTTGCCTAAATATCTTTTATTGTTTGTATCTCGTTTTTCGAAGGCTTCATAAGTACCTGTAGAAGCTCCTGAGGGACATATTGCTTTGGCACTTTTGTTTTTAACATAAACCTCTGCTTCAATAGTTGGATTTCCTCTACTATCAAAAACTTGTCTTGCTTTAACTTTTAGAATTTTACTCACTTAATTTTTAATAAGATTATCAATATCGCTTAATTGTTTTAGAAGATCTTCTAATTTATCTAATGGTACCATGTTGGGCCCATCAGATGGAGCATTATCTGGATCTTGATGGGTTTCAATAAAAACTCCTGCAACTCCAACTGCAACTGCAGCTCTTGCTAAATATTCAACAAACTCTCTTTGACCACCACTTTTTTCTCCAAGACCACCTGGTTGTTGCACTGAATGGGTTGCATCAAAAATTACTGGATAACCATTCTTAGCCATTATTGGTAACGACCTCATGTCGGAAACTAAAGTGTTGTATCCAAAACTTGCACCTCTTTCAGTTACTAATATTTTGTCATTTCCAGATTCTGAAATTTTCTTTGTTACATTAACCATATCCCATGGTGCAAGAAATTGACCTTTTTTTACATTAATAATTTTATTTGTTTTAGCTGCAGCAATTAACAAGTCTGTTTGTCTACATAAAAAAGCCGGGATTTGTAAAACATCAACATGTTTTGAAACGATTGCACATTGCTCAGCATTATGAATATCTGTTAGGATAGGGACATTTAATTCTTTTTTTATCTTATCAAACACAGGTAAAGAAGCTTCTAATCCAGCTCCCCTTTTGCCTTTTAAGCTTGTTCTGTTCGCTTTATCAAATGAAGTTTTGTAAATAAATCCAAGACCAAATTTTGAGGTAATTTCCTTAATTTTTCCTGCCATATCCATTGCATGTTGTTCACTTTCAAGCTGGCAAGGTCCAGAAATTATACAAATCTTATCATTGTTCGAAATATCTATTTTTCCACAATTTACTTTAATGCTACTCATTTATGATTTTTTGATGCTTTGATAAAAGATGAGAATAATGGATGTGGAGCAAAAGGTCTAGATTTAAATTCTGGATGAAACTGTACACCAATAAACCAAGGATGATTTTTTAACTCAATGATCTCAG
>CABZTG010000010.1 GCA_902528645.1 uncultured Pelagibacteraceae bacterium
TTTCTATTGATTGTTCAAAAGCCTCTCTTAAACCTAGGAAGCTTGCTCCTGCTAATGCAGGTATAGACAGTAAAAAAGAAATTTTACTAGCATCTGTTCTATTGAAATTCAAAAATCTTGCTGCTGTAATCGTTATTCCAGCCCTACTAACTCCTGGTATTAACGCCAATATTTGAAATAAACCAATTAATAAAACTGATTTAATATTCAAATCTGTAGAAATATTTCGATCAATTTTTCTTTGATCAGCAAAGAAAAGTATGAATCCAAAAAATAGTGTTGTTGATGCAATTACTTTTGTGTTTCTTAAAAGATGAATAAATTCGGTGGAATATAAAATATATCCAAAAAATATTAAAGGCAAGGAGCCAATAATTATTAAACTTAATAAACTATTATTATTTCTTAGATCAAATAGCTCTTTTCTAAAATAAAAAATTACTGCAATTAATGAGCCCAAATGTAGACTTATGTCTATTAATAAAGAACTTGTTTCTAAATCATAAAAATTTGATACCAATATTAAATGAGCTGACGAACTTATGGGTAAAAATTCAGAAATTCCTTGAACAGCAGAAAGAATTAAAATTTCTATAAAATCTCGCAACATACATGTGTCGTAGCTTAAAAAATATTCATTTTAAACAATTCGATTTAATCATATTAGGTATGCGAAAATCAGATTAAGTAGATTTTAAGCTAAATATTATTGTAATTAGGTAATAATAACTGACCTATTTATTTCTTTTACTAATAAAAACTATGTATATTTTGCGATAAATTTATAAAAATTTATGACTGATAAAATGCTAAAATTCGTAAAAATAGGTCAACAAACCCCACCTAAAAGAGGAGTTGATAATAGGAAAGATGATTTTAATGAAATCTATGATGAATTTATCACTCAAAAAGCACAAGAGCAGTCAAGTAGATGCTCTCAATGTGGAGTTCCTTTTTGCCAAGTCCATTGTCCTTTAAGCAACAACATCCCTGATTGGCTTAAATTGACTGCTGAAGGCAGATTGAAGGAAGCTTATGAATTATCTCAAAGTACAAATAATATGCCTGAGGTTTGTGGCAGAATATGCCCTCAAGATAGATTATGTGAGGGTAATTGTGTTATTGAGCAGTCAGGTCATGGCACCGTAACAATTGGATCAGTCGAAAAATATATTACAGATAGTGCTTGGGAAAACGGATGGGTAAAGCCTATATCAATCAAACACGAAAAAGAACAAAGTGTTGGAATAATTGGTGCTGGACCTGCTGGACTGGCAGCTGCTGAACAACTTAGGAAAAATGGATATCAAATTACAGTTTATGACAGATATGACAGAGCAGGCGGTTTGTTAATTTATGGAATTCCAAATTTTAAATTAGAGAAACATGTGGTCGAGAGAAGAACAAAATTGTTGAAAGATGGTGGAATTAAATTTGAACAAAATTTTGAGGTTGGCAAGGATGCAACTTTAGAGCAATTGAGAAAAAAACATGATGCAATTTTAATTGCTACTGGAGTTTATAAACCAAGAGAAATTAATCTGCCAGGTAATGATTTAGATAATATTTTTCCTGCTATGGAGTTTTTAACTGCATCAAACAAAAAGGGGTTGGGAGATAAAGTTGATTTATTCGATAAAGGTATATTAAATGCTGAGGGTAAAGATGTAGTTGTTATTGGAGGTGGAGATACCGCAATGGATTGTGTCCGAACATCTGTAAGACAAAAAGCTAATTCAGTTAAATGTTTATACAGAAGAGATAAAGATAACATGCCGGGATCTGCAAGAGAAGTAGCTAATGCAGAAGAAGAGGGTGTTGAATTTGTTTGGTTGTCTAGTCCAAAAGAATTTAGAGGAAAAAATAAAATTGAAAAATTAATTGTAGATCAAATTCAACTTGGAGATCCAGATGACTCAGGGAGAAGAAGACCAGAAATTAAACAAGGATCTGAATTTGAAATTAAAGCAGATATGGTAATAAAAGCTTTAGGATTTGATCCAGAAAACTTGCCATTATTATTTGAAGCACAAGAATTACAAGTTACAAAATGGGGAACAATTAAAACTGACTTTGACACTATGGAAACTAATATTAAAGGTGTCTTTGCTGCCGGGGATATTGTAAGAGGTGCATCTTTAGTTGTTTGGGCAATTAAAGATGGTAGAGATGCTGCTTTATCAATTAAATCTTATCTTGAAAATATCGAATTAAAAAAATCTAAAGTTGCATAATGAGTATATATAAAAAAAATTTAGAATTACTTATTAAAAACAATGTTTATTCTAAGGAAATGGAACATGATGCATGTGGCGTAGGGTTAATTGCATCAACAGAGGGAAAAAAATCAAGAGAGGTTGTAGAATATGGAATTGAAGCTTTAAAGGCTGTTTGGCATCGAGGAGCTGTTGATGCTGATGGAAAAACAGGTGATGGGGCAGGAATACATTTAGAAATTCCCAAAGATTTCTTTGTTGAAAAAATAGAGGTTACAGGTCACACACATGATGGCTCTGATATTTGTGTTGGAATGATTTTTTTACCAAGAAATGATTACTCCTCACAAGAAAGCTGTAAAACGATTGTAGAAAGTGAGTTAACTAAAAACGATTTTAGTATCTATGGCTGGAGACAGGTCCCTGTTAATCCAAAAGTTTTAGGAGAAAAAGCTTTCCAAACTATGCCAGAGATAATTCAAGTGCTTTTTAAATCGAATGATAAAAATTTGCTTGATAAAGAGCTTGAAAGAAGAATTTATGAAACAAGAAAAAAAATTGAGAATAAAGCATTCAATTTATCATTAAATAATTTTTATATTTGCTCAATAAGTTCTAAATCAATTATCTATAAGGGCATGTTTTTAGCTGAGGCTATCTCAGATTTTTTCTTGGATTTAAAAGACGAAAGATTTATTTCAAGATTTGCAATTTTTCATCAGAGATTTTCAACTAATACTGCTCCAAGCTGGAGTTTGGCACAACCATTTAGAGCAGTTGCCCATAATGGTGAAATTAATACTTACAAAGGAAATAAAAACTGGATGAGAGTTCATGAACAAGAGATGAGTAGCCCTCTTTTTGAAAATGTTGAAAATTTAAAGCCAGTTATACAAAAAGGAGTTTCTGACTCTGCGGCACTAGATAATGTTTTTGAGTTATTAAATAAATCTGGCCAACCTGCACCTTTAGCAAAATTAATGATGATCCCTGATGCTTGGTCAAAAAGAAATAAAACTCTTCCAAAAAGCCATCAACAATTGTTTAATTTTTTAAATAGTACTATGGAACCTTGGGATGGTCCTGCCGCAATTGCCGCAACAGATAATGAATGGGTCATTGCAGCAAATGATCGTAATGGTTTAAGGCCTTTAAGATACGCAATAACAAAAGATAAGTTTCTCTTTGCCGGATCTGAAACTGGAATGATTGAATTAAATGAAAAAAGAATTTTATCAAAAGGAAGACTTGGCCCAGGGGAGATAATTGGTGTTAGAATTGAAAAAGGCAAAGTGTTTACTAATAATCAAATTAAAGACTATTTGGCAAAAGAATATAAGCATTTCAATTCTCAGATAATAGATTTAGATGAAAAATTATCCATTTCAAATGAGAAACATAATTTTGATGGTGAAGATCTAAGGAGACGACAACACTCTTTTGGAATAAGTTTAGAGGACTTAGAGCTAATCTTACATCCAATGGCTGAAGATGCAAAAGAAGCGACGGGTTCCATGGGTGATGATACGCCTTTAGCAGTTTTATCGGATAAATACAGACCACTTTATCATTTTTTTAGACAAAACTTTAGCCAAGTGACCAATCCACCGATTGATTCTTTGAGAGAAAATAAAGTTATGAGTTTGAAAACTAGATTTGGTAATCTTGGGAATATTTTAGATTTTGATACTTTAACTAAAGAAAATATTTACGTTTTAAATAGTCCGATATTATCGAATTCACAATTTAACAAATTTATTAATTTTTTTGGAAAAAACTCTGTCTCTATAGATTGTACTTTCTCGAACGATCAAAGTTTATTTGACTCTATTAAAAGGATCCAAAAAGAGTCGGAAATTGCTGTTAGACAGGGTGTAACACAATTAGTTTTAAGCGATAAAGCTATTTCAGATACAAGGATGCCTATGCCAATGCTGTTATGCGTTGGTGCGATTAATACTTTTTTAATTGATAAAAAATTAAGAGGGTATGTTTCAATTAACGTTCAATCTGGTGAAGCTTTGGATACCCATTCTTTTGCAACATTAATAGGTGTTGGAGCAACAACAGTTAATCCATATATAGCTTTTGATAGTTTATACCAAAGGCATGAGAAAAAGTTATTTGGCCAGTATAGTTTTGATGAATGTGTTGAAAGATATATCAAATCAGTGAATGCAGGATTATTAAAGATCATGTCAAAAATGGGTATATCTGTTTTAAGTTCGTATCGAGGTGGATGTAATTTTGAAACTGTTGGTCTAAGTAGATCAATAGTTGATGATTATTTTCCAGGAGTGACTTCAAAAATTTCTGGTATTGGATTGTCAGGAATCGAAAAAAAAATACGTGCAATACATAAAGAGGCATTTGAAAGCACCGATACAGTTTTACCTATTGGTGGGATTTATAGATACAGAAAAAATGGAGAAACACACCAATATCAGGGCAGATTAATCCACTTATTACAAAGTGCTGTAGGATCAAACTCGTATACAGCTTATAAAAAATATGCTGAGGGTATCTATAACTTGCCACCAATTAACTTAAGGGATTTGATAGATTTTAGAAAAAAAAAATTAGGACCATCTATTCAAATTTCTGAGGTTGAACCAATAGAAAAAATATTAAAAAGATTTGGTAGTGGAAGTATGTCTCACGGAGCATTATCCAAAGAGGCACACGAAACGTTAGCTATTGGGATGAATAGAATTAAAGGTGCATCCTGTAGTGGAGAAGGTGGTGAAGATGCAAATAGATTTAAGATAATGGACTCTGGTGATAGTGCAAATTCGAGAGTAAAACAAATTGCGTCAGCAAGATTTGGTGTAACAATTAATTATTTAAACAATTGTAATGAAATTGAGATTAAAATTGCTCAAGGTGCAAAACCCGGTGAAGGTGGCCAATTACCAGGATTTAAAGTAACAGATGAGATTGCCAAGCTAAGACATTCAACACCAGGTGTAACACTAATTTCCCCACCTCCGCATCATGATATTTATTCAATTGAGGATTTAGCTCAGCTTATTTATGATTTAAAACAAATCAATCCTAAGGCAAGAATTGGAGTTAAACTAGTTGCATCATCAGGCGTTGGTACTATTGCAGCCGGTGTTGCAAAGGCAAAAGCTGATATAATTTTAATTTCAGGACATAATGGAGGAACCGGGGCTACACCTCAAACAAGTGTAAAATACGTAGGTATTCCATGGGAGATGGGACTGACGGAGGCCAATCAAGTTTTAACATTAAATAATATAAGACATAAAGTTACTTTAAGAACCGATGGAGGTATTAAAACTGGAAGAGATGTTGTTATTGCAGCTATGATGGGTGCAGAGGAGTATGGTGTAGCAACTACCGCTTTAGTAGCGATGGGTTGTATTATGGTAAGGCAATGTCACTCTAATACTTGTCCTGTAGGAGTTTGTACACAGGATGAAAAATTAAGAGAAAAATTTACTGGAACTCCTGATAAAGTTGTAAATTTATTTACATTTATTGCTACAGAGGTGAGAGAAATTTTAGCTTCACTTGGTTTTAGATCTTTAAATGAGGTTATCGGTCGAACTGATTTATTAATGCAGGTAAGTAAAGCCTCGCCTAATCTAGATGACTTAGATCTTAACCCATTATTTGTCCAAGCAGACCCTGGAAATAATAAGAGGTATTGTGAGGTATCAGAAATAAATCAAGTTCCTAATACACTGGATCAAGAAATTTGGCCTCAAATAGAAAAGGCTTTAGATAACTCAGAAAAAATAAATAACGAGTTTTTAATTAAAAATACTAATAGAGCTGTAGGCACTAGAATTTCACATCACTTATATAAAAAATATGGTTATGAAAAATTAGAGGAAAATTTTTTAACTCTAGATTTTAAAGGTTCAGCTGGACAATCGTTTGGTGCATTTACAGCAAAAGGACTTAAACTTAATTTAAAAGGCGATGCAAATGATTATGTTGGGAAAGGTTTGTCAGGAGCAACCATTTCAATAAAACTACCTGATGAAAGCAATTTAATTTCTAATGAGAATACTATTATTGGCAACACAGTTCTTTATGGTGCAACGTCAGGTAAACTTTTTGCAGCTGGTCAAGCTGGAGATAGATTTGCGGTAAGAAATTCTGGTGCCACAACTGTTATCGAAGGCTGTGATTCAAATGGTTGTGAATATATGACCGGTGGTACAGCAGTAATTCTTGGAGATGTTGGAGATAATTTTGCAGCGGGCATGACAGGAGGAATGGCTTTTATTTACGATAAATCAAAAGAATTTGAAAAAAAAGTTAATCCGGATTCAGTTGTATGGCAAAATGTTGAAACTGAGTATTGGTCAAAATTTTTAAAAGAATTGGTACTAGAACATAGTAATGAAACAGAGTCTAATTTATCAAAAAAAATCATTGATGACTTTGAAAACGAGTTAAAGAATTTTGTACAGGTTTGTCCAAAAGAAATGTTAGATAAGCTTAAAAATCCAATCTCTACAAAAACAAAAATACAAAAAGTTAGTTAATTATTAATTTTAACTCTTTTTTCAATATCTTGAGCCATTTTGGGGAAGATAAACTATGATCACCATTTTTTATAACTACTAATTTCTTTTTCTTAGATTGAAATATTTTTAAAACTTTTTTTGAGTAAATTACAGGTACAGATTTATCTTTGCTCCCGTGAACCATCGTTACATTTATATTTTGACTTATTTTTTTATTTAAAATTTTATTTTTTCTTCCATCTTTGATCAATTGGTAAGTGATTGGGTATTCATAATCACCATGTTTTAAATTTATGACACCTTTTTTTTTGATTTCAATCTTCATTTTATTAGAAAATTTATTCCACATTAGTTTATCAAGAAATTCTGGCGCTGAACCTATTCCTAAAAAACCTTTAATTTTGTTTTTGATAAGACTAAACTGGTTTAAAGCAATCCAAGCCCCCATACTTGATCCGATAAATATAATATCATTTTTTTTGACAACTTTTTGAATTACTAAAGTAGTATCCCTAGTCCATTTTGAAATATTACCATTAATAAATTTTCCTGATGATTTACCATGACCTGAATATTCTAAAGCAAGAAAACCTAATTTATTTTTTTTTGCAAATTTTAAAAATGCTTGAGGTTTTTTACCTTCCAAATCCGACATAAAACCATGCAAAAAAACAATGTGGGTGGCATTTTTTTGATGTAGTTTCAAATATCTTATTTTTCTGGTAGTAGAAATTTTTAAGTAATTAAAATTTGTCATAAAAGTTTATTAGTTTTGTCTATTATTATATAATTATTTTAAATGTCATCTAATTTAAATGTTTTGCAAGTAATCCCAAAATTAGGTTACGGAGGTGCAGAAACTGGTTGCTATGATATTGCACATTTTTTACCTGAAAATAATTGTAAATCTTACATTGTTACAAGTGGTGGAGAGTTAACTAAGTTTATTGATAAAAAAAAAGTTAAATTAATAAGGCTTCCTGTTCATAGTAAAAATCCATTATTGATTTTGATAAATTCAATTATTTTAATAGCAATAATTTTGATTTTTAACATTTCAATTGTTCACGCAAGAAGTCGAGCACCAGCTTGGTCGTGTTTAATTGCAACAAAATTAACTAGAAGAAAGTTTGTTACTACATTTCATGGGACTTATAATTTTAGAGGTAGATTAAAAAAATTTTATAATTCAGTAATGGTAAGGTCAGATTTGGTTATAGCAGGATCAAACTTTATTTTTTCACATATTCAAGAGAATTATCAGGAATTTCTGAATTCTAAAAAAAAATTTTTAGTAATTTTTAGGGGCATAAATGTAGATTATTTTGATCCAACAACCAAAATTGAAACTGATGAAAAAAAACTTTTAAATGAGTGGAATATTACTGATGAAAAAAAAATAATACTTATGCCAGGTCGACTTACGTCATGGAAGGGTCAAGAATTGTTTATTGAGGCAATAAATTTAGTTAAAATTGAATTAGGATACGAAGCATTTCATGTTGTAATATTAGGCAGTGATCAGGGAAGAGATTCTTATAAAGAAAAACTTATCAAATTGATTGAAAAATATAATCTGACCAATCAAGTAAAATTCATAGACCATTGTAAGGATATGGCTTTAGCTTATAAAGTTTCTGATATTATAGTTTCAGCATCAATTGAACCTGAAGCTTTTGGAAGAGTTGCGGTAGAGGCACAATCTATGGAAAAAATAATCATTGCTAGTAATATTGGAGGATCAAATGAGACAATTTTAAACGAAAAAACTGGGTTGTTATTTGAATCTGGTGACGCTCGCTCATTGAGTAAAAAAATCATTCAAGCAATGACAATGGACGAAACTTCCTTAAAATTAATGGGTAAGGAGGGAAGAAAAAACATTATAAAAAAATTTAATGTTGAAAAAATGTGTTTTTCTACTTATTCAGAGTATAAGAGATTACTTAATTAAATGCCCATAATTACTTTACCAGACGGAAACAATTTAGATTTTCCTAAAAAAGTGACAGGCTTAGAGATTGCTGAAAAAATTAGCAAATCACTAGCAAAACAAGCCTTGATAATGAGTGTAAATGGAGAATTAAAAGATTTATATTTTTCGATTGATACAGATTGTTCCGTTAAAATTTTTACAGCAAAAGACCCAGAGGGTTTAGAAGTTATTAGACATGACGCTGCACATATCATGGCTATGGCAGTTCAAGAATTATATCCAGGCACCCAAGTTACTATTGGACCAGTTATAGAAAATGGATTTTATTATGACTTTGCCAGAAAGGAGCCCTTTACAGATGACGATCTTAAAAAAATTGAAGAAAGGATGTCAAAAATAATTGATAAAGATTTAAAAACAAGACGAGAAGTATGGGAAAGAGATAAAGCAATTAAGCATTTTAAAAAAATTGGAGAAAAATATAAGGCAGAAATTATTGAGAGTATTCCAGAAACTGAAGAACTTTCAGTCTATCATCATGGTGATACTTGGTATGATTTATGTAGAGGACCTCATTTAGTATCATCTAGTAAAATTGGCAAAGCCTTTAAACTTACAAAAGTTTCAGGCGCATATTGGCGAGGTGACTCAAAAAATGAAATGCTTCAAAGGATCTACGGAACAAGTTGGGCCTCCCAGAAAGATTTAGACGATTATTTAAAAAGAATTGAAGAGGCAGAAAAAAGAGATCATCGTAAATTGGGCAAAGAAATGGATTTGTTTCATTTTAGAGAAGAAAGTCCAGGATCAGTTTTTTGGCATGAGAAAGGTTGGACGTTATTTCAAAAATTAATTAATTATATGAGAGCTAAACAGGACCTAGCCGGATACAAAGAGGTGAACACACCAGAGGTATTAGACAGATTATTGTGGGAAAAATCAGGTCATTGGGAAAAATATGGGGAAAACATGTATACCTCAGAAACTCCTGATGAAAAAGTTTTTGCAATTAAACCAATGAATTGCCCTGGACACATACAAGTTTTTAATCAAGGTCTTAAAAGTTATCGAGATTTACCTCTGAGAATTACTGAGTTTGGAAAAGTTCATAGATATGAACCATCTGGTGCTTTACATGGGCTATTAAGAGTAAGAGCATTCACTCAAGATGATGCTCATATTTTTTGCTCCGAAGATCAAATCACAAGTGAATGTTTAAATGTTACAAATTTGATATTAGAAATTTATAAAGATCTAGGTTTCAAAAATGTAATTCTTAAATATGCAGATAGGCCAGAGGTAAGAGTTGGTGAGGATGAGATTTGGGACAAGGCTGAAGCATCTTTGTTAAAAGCAGTCAAAGCTTCTAAACTTGAGTACAGTATAAATAAAGGTGAGGGAGCATTTTACGGTCCAAAAATAGAATTTGTTTTAAGAGATGCAATAGGTAGAGATTGGCAATGCGGAACAGTCCAAGTTGATTTAAATTTACCAGGTAGGCTAGATGCATCATACGTAGATAAAGATGGTACTAAGAAAGTTCCTGTAATGTTACATCGTGCATTATTTGGATCACTTGAGAGATTTATAGGAATTCTGATTGAAAACTATGCTGGAAAATTTCCGTTTTGGATATCTCCGTTACAAACAGTTGTTATACCTATTTCCGAAGACTTTGAAGAATACGCAAAAAAAGTTTCTAATAAGATAAGAGAAGCTGGTATTACATCAATGGTTGATTTAAAAAATCATAATTTAAATTATAAAATAAGAGATCATTCATTAGCAAAAATACCTCTTTTAATAATTTGTGGTAAAAAAGAAGTTGACAGTAACTCAGTAACCATTAGAAGATTGGATTCAAATAAACAAGAAAATATGGAACTAAACACATTTCTAAAAAAATTTTCTGCTTTAAACAAAGCACCTTCAAATATTTAAGTGGCAGATTTTAAGCAAAACTATTTTCAAAGAAGAACCAAGGATCGTGGACCTCGATCAAATAACAGAATTTCCTCACCCGAGGTTCAAGTTATCGCAAGCGATGGAGAAAATTTAGGCGTTTTAAATACTAATGAGGCAATCTCAATGGCAAAAAATCAAGGTTTAGATTTAATCGAAATTGCCCCAAATGCTAATCCCCCAGTTTGTAAAATTATGGACATGGGAAAATTTAAATATGATGCACAAAAAAAAGCAAACCTTGCGAAAAAGAAACAAAAAATAATTGCTTTAAAGGAAATTAAAATGAGACCAGTGACTGAAACGCATGATTATGAATTTAAAGTAAAAAATGCTAAAAAATTTATTGCTAAAGGTGACAAGGTAAAGTTTACCATTAGGTTTAAAGGACGTGAACTTCAACACTCTCATTTAGGGAATGAATTGATGGCCAAAATTAAAGAGGATATGAAAGATATTGGTAAAGTTGAATTGCACCCCAAATTTGATGGGAAGCAAATGATTATGGTAATTCAACCTTTATAGGCTTTAATATAGGTTGTAAATTTTCAACATTCTTTGTATAACCTCGTTCAATTATGCCAAAATTAAAAACAAAGAGCTCAGCAAAAAAAAGATTTAAAATTTCAGCTAGAGGGAAAGTTATGATGGCTCAAGCTGGAAAGAGGCACGGCATGATAAAAAGAACTAATTCTCAGATTAGAAAACTTAGGGGTACTACTGCGATGTCAAAACAAGACGGTAAGATTGTTAAATCGTATATGCCTTACAGCTTAAGAGGTTAAAATGGCAAGAGTTAAAAGGGGTGTAACAAGTAGAGCTAAACATAAAAAAGTTTTAAAAGCTGTAAAAGGTCAGTGGGGAAGAAGAAAAAATACTATTAGAGTTGCAAAGCAAGCTATGGAAAAAGCTATGCAATACGCATATAGAGATCGAAGAAATAAGAAAAGAGATTTCAAATCATTGTGGATTCAAAGAATCAACGCGGGTGTGAGAGCTGAAGGTTTGACGTATTCCAAGTTTATTTATGGTTTAAATAAATGTGGAATTAAAATTGATAGAAAAATTTTAGCTGAGATAGCCTATGATAGCCCAGAAGCCTTTAAAACTATTGTCCAAAAAGCACAATCTGCTTTAAATTAATCTTCACTATTGTTTTATTTCGCTGAAGAAATAATCTGTAAAAATGTCTGATCTAAAAAAAATAAAAGACGAATTTATATCAAAATTAAAAGGTAAATTAGATCTAGCAGAACTTAATCAAATTAAATCTGATCTATTTGGTAAAAATGGGTTGGTCTCATCTCAATTTAAAAAAATAGGTACTATTGATGCCTCAGAAAGAAAAAAATTCGCATCTGATTTGAATATAATTAAGGATGAACTTCAAGATCTTATAAATTTAAAAATAAACGAAATAGAAAAAGCAAATATTAATGAAAAATTGGAAAAAGAAAAAATTGATGTTACTTTACCAGAGCGATCATTTGTAAAAGGTAAGATCCATCCTGTATCACAAACAATTGATGAAATATCCTCTATATTTTCTGAAATAGGCTTTAGTGTTGAGGAAGGACCAGATGTTGAAAATGAATATAACAATTTTACTGCTTTAAATACTCCAGACAATCATCCAGCAAGAGATATGCATGATACATTTTATCTTGATGAAAAAAAAGAAAGATTGCTGCGTACTCATACGTCTCCTGTTCAAATTAGAACAATGTTAAAAGACAAACCACCTTTTAAAATAATTGCACCTGGCAGAACATACAGATCTGACAGTGACCAAACACATTCACCAATGTTTCACCAAGTTGAAGGTCTTCATATAGACAAAAATATAAATATGGGTCACTTAAAAGGTTGTTTGAATTATTTTATAAAAGAATTTTTTGAAGTTAAAAAAATAAAGATGAGATTTAGGCCAAGTCATTTTCCTTTCACGGAACCATCTGCCGAAGTTGATATTGGATATGAAATCAAAGATGGAAAAATTATTATAGGGGAAGGTGATCAGTGGCTAGAAATACTAGGTTGTGGGATGGTTCATCCAAATGTTTTAAAAAATGTTAAGGTTGATCCAACTAAGTTTCAAGGTTATGCGTTTGGAATAGGAATTGATAGATTAGCGATGTTGAAATATGGAATTAATGATCTTAGAGCTTTCTTTGATTGTGATTATAGATGGTTAAACCATTTTGGATTTGATCCTTTGGACGTACCTACGAATTATAGAGGCCTAAGTAGATGAAAATCACATTTGATTGGTTAAAAGATCACTTAAAAACTAATCTTAAAGAAAAAGATCTTTTAGAACAACTTACTAATATAGGTCTAGAGGTAGAAAGTGTGGAAACTCTTTCATCTGATAATCAACTATTTAAAGTTGCAAAAATTATCAAGACAGAAAAACATCCAAACGCAGATCGACTTAAAGTTTGTGAAGTAAATGTCGGTGAGAAAGAGCTTAAAAAAGTTGTGTGTGGTGCCACTAATGCGAGTGAAGGACTTATTACTATATATGCACCTCCAGGTGCAATTATCCCGAAGACTAACACAAAATTAGAAATAGCAAAAATTAGAGGTGTAACTTCTTACGGAATGCTTTGCTCTGAGTCTGAGTTAAATTTATCTGATGAGAGTGATGGTATTACCGAATTATCTAAAAAATATGAAAAAAATATTGGTAAAAGTTATTTTTCAAAATCAAAATCTAATCTTATTGATTTATCTATTACACCTAATCGACCAGATTGTCTTGGTGTGAAGGGAATAGCCAGAGATCTCGCAGCTTCAGGTTTTGGAAGGTTAATAATATCTAAAGAAAAAAAAATTAAATTAAAAACAAAACAAACTTTAAAAGTTAAGATAAATAAGGAGAAAGGACAAGGGTGTAGTGCTTTTGGAAGTTGTTTAATTAAAAATGTAAAAAATACCGAGAGTCCTCAATGGCTCAAAGATAAATTAATTTCAGTTGGTCAAAAACCTATTTCAGCTATTGTTGATATAACAAATTATGTAATGCTAGATATTAATCGACCATTACACGCATATGATGCTGACAAAATTGAAAAAGGGATAATCGTAAGAAACTCAAAATCTGGAGAAAAATTTACAGCACTGGACAATAAAATTTATAAGTTAGAAAAAGGTATGTGTGTTATTAGTGACAACAAAGGAGTTTTAGGATTAGGTGGAATAATTGGGGGCACAAGATCAGGCACAGAATTTGATACAAAAAATATACTATTAGAGTCTGCTTATTTTGAACCAAGATCAATTAGAAATACGGCAAAAAAATTGAATTTAGATACAGATGCAAAATTTAGATTTGAAAGAGGAATTGACCCATTATCCATCGAAACTGGTTTAAAGAAAGCGGCATCACTAATTCAAGAAATTTGTGGTGGTGAAGTTAGTAAAATTGATATTCAAAAAATTGAATCTTATAAAACCAAAATTATAAACTTTGATGTAAATTCTTTTGAAAATATAGTTGGATTTAAAATTTCTGAAAAGCAAATCCAAAGAATTTTGACTGATCTTGGTTTTATTATTAAAAAAGAAAAAAATTCTTTAAAGTTGATAGTTCCTTCCTGGAGACCAGATATTTCACAGCAAATAGATATTATTGAAGAGTTGGTGAGAATAAGTGGTTATGATAAAATAAAAACAATTGACCCAATTAAGGATAGATCTAAATCCACTTTAACTCAAACTCAAAGATTATTCCATTTCTTACAAAGAGCAATTGCTTCGAAGGGTTATTTAGAGACAATAACATGGTCATTTACAGATCAAAGTTATAACGATCACTTTAGAGAAGCTGGTAAAGAAATAAAAATTGTAAACCCTATAAGTTCTGAATTGGGAGTTTTAAGAAATTCCATATTTTCAAATTTAATTATGTATATGAGTAAAAATTTGGATAGAGGCTTTAAAGATTTATCTATATTTGAGATCGGTCCTGTTTTTACTGGTTCAAATCCAGGTGAGCAAAAGACAGTAGTTTGTGGTTTATCAGCCGGTAAAAAATCAAGACTTTCTTGGATCGATAAAGAGAGAAATATTGATTTATTTGATGCAAAAAGAGATGTAGTGCAAACTTTGAGTGAGGCAGGTTATAATTCTGATCATTTTTTTATTGATAGTAAAACACCAAATTATTATCATCCAGGAAAGTCCGGAAGAATTTTCTTAGATCATAGTAAAGATAAAGTTGCAGCTTATTTTGGTGAAATTCACCCTAATATTCTAAAAAAAATTGATATTAAAACTGAAAATTTAATAGGTTTTGAAATCTTTTTAGAAAATTTAAAACTTTCAAGAAAAACATTGAAAGATCAAAAATTAAAGTTTTCTGTATCGGATTTTCAAAAATCAGAGCGAGATTTTGCATTTGTAGTTAATAAAGATGTAGAGGCACAAGAGTTAATAAGCGTAATCTCTAATGTGAATCCAAATCTTATTAGCAATATAAAAGTTTTTGATGTTTATGAAGGTGAAAATATTCCAGACAACCAAAAGTCTATAGCGATCAGTATAACAATTCAGTCATCAGAAAAAACTTTGAACGATAAGGACTTAGAGAAAATTAATAATTCAATCATAGAAGCAGTGGAAAATAAAACCGGCGCTAAAATTCGATCTTAAAATTAAAATGAGTACAATCGATAATATCAGAAATTTTGCAATCATTGCTCACATTGATCATGGGAAATCTACGATAGCTGATAGAATAATCCATCAATGTGGTGGCTTGACAGAGAGAGAGATGAAATCACAAGTACTTGACTCTATGGATATAGAAAGGGAAAGAGGCATCACAATAAAAGCACAGACAGTAAAGTTGAATTATAAAGCAAAAAACGGAAAAAATTATATACTAAATATTATAGATACCCCTGGTCATGTAGATTTTAGTTATGAGGTAAGTAGATCTTTGTATGCCTGTGAAGGATCAATATTAATTGTAGATAGTACTCAGGGTGTTGAAGCTCAAACACTAGCTAATGTCTATCAAGCTCTAGATATTAATCATGAAATCATTCCTGTTTTAAACAAAATAGATTTGCCCGCTTCTGATTTAGATAGAACAAAGAAACAAATCGAAGATGTTATTGGAATTGACACTGAAAATGCAATTCCTTGTTCAGGAAAAACTGGAGAAGGTATAAATGATATTCTGGAGCAAATTATTAATCAATTACCGAGCCCAAAAGGTGATACTAATAAAGATTTAAAATGTCTATTAGTTGATAGTTGGTATGACACTTATTTAGGTGTCGTGATTTTAATTAGAGTAATTAATGGTAAACTTACAAAAAATATGAAAATTAAAATGCTTTCTACCAACCAAGATTATATAGTTGAAAAAGTTGGAGTTTTTACACCAAAAGCAAAAGATATAGATGAATTAAACACTGGCGAAATAGGTTTTATTACTACAGGAATTAAAGTTCTTTCAGAAACAAAAGTCGGTGACACTATCTGTGATGCATCAAAATCACCTGTAAATGCATTGCCCGGTTTTAAACCAAGTAAACCTGTAGTTTTTTGTGGGTTGTTTCCTGTTGATAGTTCTGAATATCAAAAATTAAAAGATGGGTTAGCCAAATTACAATTAAATGATGCCAGTTTTTCATATGAAGCAGAGTCATCATCAGCTCTAGGATTAGGATTTAGATGTGGATTTTTAGGTCTCTTACATCTTGAAATCATCACAGAAAGATTAGAAAGAGAGTTTGATGTAAACTTATTAACAACTACACCTGGAGTAGTTTATAAAGTTAAATTAAATAATGGTAAAATTATAGATTTACAAAATCCATCAACTCTTCCTGATCCAACAAATATTGATTCAATTGAGGAACCTTGGATTAAAGCTACCATAATAACTCCAGATGAATTTCTGGGTTCAATAATAAAATTGTGTCAGGATAAAAGAGGAATTCAAACTAATCTTTCATATTCAGGTAATAGAGCTGTATTGAATTATGAATTGCCGTTAAATGAAGTAGTTTTTGATTTTAATGATAGAATAAAATCTATGACAAGTGGTTATGCAAGTTTTGATTATGAAATTTTAGAGCATAGAGTGGGAGATTTAGTAAAACTTGGCATTTTAGTTAATAGTGAACCAGTCGATGCACTTGCCATGATGATACATAAAGATTTTGCCCAAAAAACTGGAAGGGAAGTTTGTGAAAAATTAAAAGACTTGATACCTCGACATAATTTTATGATCCCAGTGCAAGCTGCAATCGGTGGCAAAATTATCGCAAGAGAAACAATTAAAGGTTTTAAGAAAGATGTTCTGACAAAGATACATGGTGGAGGAGCAACTGATAGGAAAAGAAAACTTTTAGAAAAACAAAAAAAGGGAAAAGCAAGATCCAAACAATTTGGAAGAGTTGAGATTCCTCAAGAAGCATTTATAGGAGTTTTAAAGATTAAGGGCACTAAATGAAAATTTACGATTGTTTTATATTTTTTAATGAAAATTTATTAACTGAAATAAGATTTAACATATTAGATAAGTATGTAGACTACTTTGTAATTTGTGAGTCTAATTATGATCATAGAGGTAAAATAAAAGGATATCTTTTTGATCATAAAAAATTTAAAAATTTTAGTCACAAAATTATCTATTTAAAAATTGATAACTTTCCAGAAAGTCTAGGAATTTGGGAAAGGCAAGATTATCAAAGAAATTTTCTAATGAATGGATTAAAAAATACTCAGCCAGATGACTTAATAATATATTCAGACGCTGATGAAATTATCAATCCTGAAGTCATAAGTGATTTATCGAATATTGGTAATAATATAGCAATTTGTGAACAATATTGTTTTTACTATAAATTAAACTTGTTGTCAGAACAATATAAAGATGTTTGGGAAGGTAGTCGAGTTTCAAAATTTAAGAATTTAAAATCTTTTAGTTGGTTAAGACTTATTGCTAAAAAAAATTTGAAATATAGCTTTTTCAGATTTGATAAATTTAAGAAAATAAAAGTATTAAATAAAGCTGGCTGGCATTTTTCATATTTAATGTCTGAGGAAGATATTCAGAAAAAGATTAAAGCGTGGACACATTCTGAATTAGATACTATTGAAAATAGTAATTTAGAGACAATAAAAGATAGAGTAAAAGAAAATAAAGATTTATTCGGAAGAAATATTAAATTTTCCAAATTAGAGTTCAGTGAACAATTTTTTCCGCAATATTTAATAAAAAACCGAGGTTTTTACAGAAATTGGATTATATAACTTTTTTTTTAATACAACTTTTAACAATTTCATTAATACTAAATTTAAAATCGAAATCTAATACTTTTCTTAATTTATAATTATTACTCAAAGTATAGTTATTGTTACCCAATTGATAAAAATTTTTTTTGTAATAAATTTTTTTATTCATTTGTTTTTCAAAGATTTTGATTATCTTATCCAAATATATTAATTCTCCACTCCCTACATTCATAATATATGAACCAATGTTGTTTCTTTTTAAAATTTTAAAAATAATACTTAAAAAGTCTTTTACATGAACAAAGTCTCTTCCTGGATAAATTAACTTTCTTTTTTTTTTCACAAGATTTATTTTAAACTGCAATTTTTTTCTAGAGGCTTCGGTTATTACAGGCATAATTCTTCTAAATTTATTTTTGAATTCGAAAAATTCTTTTTTATTTATATAACCGGCTATATTAAATAATCTTAGTATATAACAGATTTCAAATTTATTTTTCAAATATTTCTCAATTATAGATTTCGTCTTACCATAATAATTTGTGGGCTTATTTTTTTGACTTTCAGATGCTCCCTTAATATTATTTGGATTAAAATTATACACATTAGAACTTGACAAAAAAATAAATTTCTTAATATTGTTTTTTACGCATACGTCTATAAAAGTTTTTGTTTTTTCAATATTATTCTTAAAATAAATTTTTTGGTTTTTTTCTGACTCCGGTGGAAAACTTAAAGCCGCAGCATGTATTACAGTATGAATTTTTTTTGAAGAGACTAAAGATGAAATGATTTTTGAGTTTATATCAGTTTTTAAAAACTTTTTTTTATTAATAATATTTTTTGAATGAGATCTAGAAAAATTATCAATTCCAAAATAAGGTAATCTTTTCAATTCTAAAAATTCACAAATGTGAAAACCTATATATCCGGTGCATCCTGTTACAAGTATCATTTTATTTTTTAATATTTTTGAATATATTGATTAATATGTTTTTTTTAAAATTAAAATATTTTTTACACTATTACAAATCTAAAGCATTAAAAAAAAGATGCAAAAAAGACTATGCTTCACAAAAAAAAATATTTGAAGAAAAATTAGATCACAAAAACTTCTCACAAAAATGGTTTTTAAACAATTTTGAAATTTTTACTTTTTTTTTGCCAAAAGATAAGAGTTTGAAATTTGATTATTTAGAGGTAGGTTGTTATGAGGGCTTATCTTCTTTTTACGTTTTATCTGAATACAAATCTGTAAATGCTTTTTTTTTAGATATATGGGATATGCCTAATCCAAATAGTAAAACACTTTCACATAATTTTGATTTAATAGAAAAAACTTTTGATCAAAATCTTTCAGGATTTGATTTTAAGAAAATGAAAAATGATTCAGTTATTTCAATGAGAAAATTGTTAAAAGAGAATGTTCATTTTGACTTTATTTATATTGATGGATCTCATAATGGGGAAGATATTCTGTCTGATGCAATTGAAGCATTTAAAATTTTAAAAGTTAATGGACTTATATTTTTTGATGATTTTTTACAACACGATGATAATAGAATTTTACAATCATACGTAGGTATTGATAAATTTTTGTCCCTATATTCTGATTATTTGAAAATTGAGTATTTTCAAAATAATTTAGTTGTAAGAAAAAAATGAAATAAAAGTGGAGAGGTGGCCGAGTGGTTGAAGGCGCACGCTTGGAAAGCGTGTAAAGGGGCAACTCTTTCATGGGTTCGAATCCCATTCTCTCCGCCACAAATAATCTTTGTTTTATGCGGTCAATTTGACATTTTTTGCAAATTAGTAAAATTATAAAAAGAGCAATTTAATTCAAAAAATGATATAATTAATTTTTCCGTAAAATAAAAAAATGACAACTTTAAATAAATATCAAGCAGACTCGATTAAAGTTCTTAAGGGTCTTGAGGCAGTAAGAAAAAGACCTGGGATGTATATTGGTGATACGGACGATGGTACAGGTCTACATCACATGGTTTATGAAGTTGTTGACAACTCAATAGACGAAGCATTAGCAGGTTATTGTAAAAATATTGATGTTATGATGAATGCTGATGGCACAATTAGTGTTAAAGATGATGGCAGGGGCATTCCAATAGATATCCATAAAGGAGAAAAGAAATCTGCAGCAGAGGTGATTATGACCCAGCTTCATGCTGGAGGTAAATTTGATCATGACTCATACAAAGTATCAGGAGGTCTGCACGGTGTTGGTGTATCAGTTGTTAATGCTCTTTCAGCCAAATTACAATTAGAAATTCATAGAGACGGCCAGAAATATTTCATTGAATTTAAAGAAGGGGACGCCAAATCGCCATTAAAGAAAATTGGGAAATCCAAAGAGACTGGTACTCAGATAACATTTTTACCTTCAAAAGAAATTTTTTCATCTATCAAATTTAATTCGAATACACTCATAAAAAGAATGAGAGAATTAGCTTTCTTAAACAAAGGAATAAAAATTACATTCTCAGACCTCACAAGTAAAAAGGAAAAGAAAACCATCTTTAAATTTGATGGTGGTGTAATAGAGTTTGTTAATTTTTTAGACGAAAAAAGAGAAAAATTACAGAATAAAAGTGGTAATGATTTATTTAAAAAGCCTATCTATATAGAGGGTAAAAAACAAAATATAGAAATAGAGTGTTCTCTCAAATGGAATGCTTCCTATAGCGAGGATGTATTCTCATATACCAATAATATTCATCAAAAAGATGGTGGAACACACTTGCTTGGTTTTAGAAGTGCCTTGACAAGAGTTGTTAATAAATATGCGAATGAGCATAATCTTTTAAAAAAAAATAAATTTACTATATCGGGTGATGATATTAAAGAAGGATTAACTTGTGTATTGTCAGCAAAAATCCCTGATCCTAAATTTTCGTCTCAAACTAAAGATAAGCTTGTATCTTCTGAAGTGCGAATGATAGTTGAAAATATTGTTAATGAAAAGCTTTCAACATGGTTTGATCAAAATCCATCTATCGCTAAAATTATTTTAGCTAAAATTATTCAAGCTGCACTAGCGAGGGATGTTGCCCGAAAAGCAAGAGAAAGCGTTAGAAGGAAAGGTGCGCTTGAGTTAAGTGGGCTCCCTGGAAAATTAGCTGATTGTCAAATTGGTAAGCAAGAGGGAACAGAATTATTTATTGTAGAGGGAGATTCAGCTGGTGGATCAGCAAAACAAGGCAGAAATAGAGCTAATCAAGCTGTATTGCCTTTGAGAGGAAAAATTCTCAACACGTACGTAGATGCAAACGATGGCAAGAAAAATGGCAATAGTAATAATGGTTCAGATTATAGGACAAAAGCTTTATCAAAGATGATTTCATCAAACGAAATTTTGACATTGATAAATGCTTTAGGATTAGATCCAAAATCTCAAGAAATAGATTTAAAAGATCTGAGGTATGGTAAAGTTATAATTATGACTGACGCAGATGTTGATGGGTCTCACATCAGAGCTTTATTATTAACTTTTTTTAATAATAAACCATTTAACAAACTTATAGAAAACGGCCATGTTTATTTGGCACAACCACCTTTATTTAAAATTAATAAAGGATCAAAAGGAATTTATATCAAAGATGAAAAAGAGCTTGAGCAATATATTATTAATAACAACAAGGAGTTAAAAAAAATTAAAAAGGGATCAAAAGATTTTGATAGATTTATAGAGTCCGAAAAATCAAAATTAAACATTCAAAGGTTTAAAGGTTTAGGAGAAATGAATCCAGAGGAATTATGGAGTACTACTTTAAATCCTGATACAAGAAATTTACTGCAAGTCCAGTATTCAAAAGATTTAAAAAAAGATCAGGTCTTGATTCATACTCTCATGGGCAATGATGTTTCTTTAAGAAAAGATTTTATAGTATCTAACGCAATAAATGTTCAAAATTTAGATGTTTAAAAATGAAGTTTTTTGAAACTTCAAAACAATATTCTTTAAAAAAGTCAATTTATATAAATTTAAGATGGATTGGTATCATTGGTCAATTAATATCAGTATATCTAGTATATTTTTATTTAAATTTTGATTTCAACTTTATTTTTTCAAATTTATTTATTTCTATTGGAATAATTAGTAATCTTTACTTAATTTTTATCTACAAAAAAACGCAATTAACAGATAGATCAGCATTTATTCATTTACTCATTGATATAATTCAATTGTGTGGATTGATTTATCTTACAGGGGGTGTGAAAAATCCATTTATTATTTTTTTAATAATACCAAGTGTCTTTGCTTCATCAAATTTGAGTTTTAAAACTAATTCACTATTAGTATTATTAACCACTTTATCTATTGTCGGCTTAACCTTTGTTTCAAAAGACCTACCTGGACCTTTAAGTGATCACTTTCATGTGAGTAATTATTATATCTATGCAATTCCTTTATCTTTAATAATTGCTCTTCTTTTTTTAAATTATTTTGCAATTATATTTGGTGCTGAAAGCAAGTTAAGAAAAGATGCTTTAAATAAAATGGAAGAAATTATGGCTAAAGAGCATGAAATGTTATCTTTAGGTGGACAAGCTGCTGCAGCTGCACATTCATTAGGTACACCCTTATCAACAATAAAGGTAATTACTCAGGAATTATCAAAACAACTAAAAGATCAAAAAGATGTTTCACAAGATATTAAATTGTTATTAAGTCAAGTTGAAAGGTGTAATGAAATATTAAAAAGATTATCCTTAAATCCTGATCAGGAGGATGAATTTATTGATGAGGACTTATCAATGAGAGAATATTTAAGACAAATTATTTCATCATTTAAGGAAACAAGTAAAAAAGAATTTAGCTTAAATTTAGATCAAGATTTAAATTCTAAAAAAATCTTAAGATCAATCGAAATTGTTTATGGCTTAAGAAATTTTATTGGAAATGCGAATAAATTTAGTAAAAGTAAAGTCTTTATAAATTTAAAGAGTGATAGTGATTTTACGGAAATCAATATTGAAGATGATGGTGATGGATATCCAAGTGAAATTTTATCAAAAATTGGAGAACCATACTTAAAATCTTCGGATAAAAATAGTGGATTAGGTTTAGGGTTGTTTATAGGTAAGACTTTGCTTGAAAAAAACTTTGCCGTAGTCAATTGTTGGAACTCTCAAACAAGAAGTGGTGCAGAGGTGACTATAAGATGGAAAAATAAAGATTTATTTAATCTTTAATGTAAATTCTTTTTATTTTTAAAAAGTTCACTCAATTGAGAGATCATAACATCTCCTAATTCATTCACATCGGTAATCTTAATTGCCCGATTATAGTATCTTGAAACATCATGTCCAATTCCTATAGCTAAAATTTCTGTTTCGGTTTTTTCCTCTATAAATTTTACAATCTTTTTAAGATGTTTTTCAAGAAAATCACCAGAGTTTACTGATAAGGTTGAGTCATCTACTGGTGCACCATCGGAAATTACCATTAATATTTTTCTTTCCTCTTTTCTTTTTTTTAATCTATTAAATGCCCACGAGATCGCTTCTCCATCAATATTTTCTTTTAATAATCCTTCTTTTAACATTAAACCAAGATTATTTTTACATTGTCGCCAATGTGTGTCAGCCCCTTTATAAATTATGTGTCTTAAATCATTTAATCTACCTGGTGTTTTTGGTTTGCCCTCTTTATTCCAAAACTCTCTACTTTTTCCTCCTTTCCAATTTTTAGTTGTGAAACCTAATATTTCAACTTTAACAGAACATCTCTCTAATGTCCTTGATAAGATATCAGCACAAATTGCAGCGATCGTTATTGGTCGACCTCTCATGGATCCAGAATTGTCTATTAAAAGAGTTACTACTGTATCTTTAAAATCTAAATCCTTCTCTTTTTTGAAAGATAATGAATTGTAAGGATCCATAATTATTCTTGGCAGTTTTGAACTATCCAATAACCCTTCCTCTAAATCAAACTCCCAGGCTCTATTTTGTTTTGCCAGCAGTTGTCTTTGAAGTTTGTTTGCAAGTTTGGTAATGACATCCTGAAAACCTATTAATTGTTGATCTAAAGTTTTTCTTAATTTTGAAGCTTCATCAGAGTTTTCTAAATTTTCTGCTTTTGTTATTTCATCAAACTGAGTTGTAAAGATTTTATAGTCTGTATTTAAATCATTAATTGATTTTTTTTGAATAACTTGTTCGTTATTTTTTTGATCAGACTCACTATCAATTAGCTGTTCATCAAGTTTTTGTTCATCTATATCATATTCAGAGTCCAAGCTCGCTTCAGTCTCTTCATTGTCATTTTCATCTCTAGTGTCTTCTGAATTGTTATCTTGGTCATCATTAGAAGGATTATTTTGACCATCATCTTGGTTTTCTTCCTTGGTTTCTTCATTATCCTCATTTTTAAAAATATCCATTTCTTGTAATATTTCTGAAAACTTTGAGGAATATTCATTTTGATATTCTAAGTTTTCTTTTAAAAATTCAATGTGTTTATTCATTACTTTATCGAAGTCTTTTTCCCAAAAATTTAACATTTTATTGGTTAAGTTATTTAATTCGATGTTTAGAAATTTCTTTAACATATATAATTCAAAAGCCTCCATTACTGGAACATCTTCTTTTGAATTTAATTGGTCTTTTCTTTTTAATTGGATTATTTGATCATAATTTTCTCTCAGATTTTTTTCTATACCCTTCAACATTTTTGAGCCTAGGCATTCATATCTTACTTTTTCTGCGATAGAATAAAGAGACTTACATGAAGAATTTAAAGGTAAATTCTTTTTATAAATCTCATCATTTGAAAACTTTTTTTTTAAAGCAGATGAGTCAGAATCTGCTCGAGCTTTAATGAAATCTCCTTTCGAGTTAAGATTTTCAATATCAACAAAATTCAAATCTTTTTTGTTTTTTTCATCAATAGATTTTAGATAAATATCATCAGAGATCACTCTAGCTGTTGAAGTTAAAGCTTGCTTAAGTTTTTCTCTTAAGTTTTCAGCCTTATTATTTTTCATTTAAATTTGAATATTTGCGAGTGACTCAGGTAGTTCTTCTCCGAAACATCTTTGATAGTATTCAGCAATTGTATTTTTTTCAATTTCATCACATTTATTTAGAAAAGTGACTCTAAATGCGTATCCTACATCTTTAAAAATTTCTGCATTTTCAGCCCAATGTAATACAGTTCTTGGACTCATTACTGTACTTATGTCGCCGGCTATAAATCCTTTTCGAGTTAAGGATGCAACTTTTATCATATTCGAAACTTTCTCTTTTCCTTTAGGATTATTTAGAGATTTATTTTTAGCTAATATAATATCCATTTCTTTATCTAGACTGAGGTAATTTAGTGTTGTTACAATATTCCATCTATCCATTTGACCTTGATTGATTTGTTGTGTTCCATGGTAAAGTCCAGTTGTATCACCTAAACCGACTGTATTTGATGTAGCAAATAATCTAAAAAATTTATTTTGCTTTATGACCTTATTCTTGTCTAATAGAGTAAAGTTACCCTCAGCTTCAAGAACTCTTTGAATGACAAACATTACATCAGGTCTCCCAGCGTCATACTCATCAAAAACTAAAGCTACTGGATTTTGAATTGACCATGGCAAAATACCTTCATTAAATTGTGTAACCTGTTTTCCTTCTTTAAGAACGATAGCATCTTTTCCAATGAGATCTATTCTACTGATGTGGCTATCTAAGTTTACTCTAATACAGGGCCAATTTAATCTAGCCGCAATTTGTTCTATATGTGTAGATTTTCCTGTACCATGATAACCTTGCACCAGAACTCTTTTGTTGTGTGCAAATCCAGAGACAATTGCAAGTGTAGTATCTCTATCAAATTTATAATTTTTATCTATTTCTGGAACATACTCACTTTTTTCGGAGAATGCGTTTACTTCCATCTCAGAATCAATCCCAAATGATTGTTTTAATGAAATTTTAATATCTGGTTTGATGTTAAGGTTGGGTGTCAATTTTTTTCCTATACGTATTTTTAAGTTGTGTGTAAGCTAAAGTAATTAACTTCAGTTTTTCCTCATATTTTTTATTCCCGGCATTCATATCAGGGTGAAATTTTTTGACAAGTGTTTTGAATTTTTCTTGAATTTTTTGCCATTTTAAACCCACTGAAATACCTAAAATGCCAAAGGCTTTAATGTCCTTATGGTCAAATTTAAATTGACGCATATGATCGTAATCACTTTTGAATTTATCTTTATCCATTTCATCTTTTAAAGTTGTATTCCATAAAACTTTAAAGAAACTATCAGAGGAACTAAAGCTTTGAGTGGGTTTGTGCCAAATCATATCGGATTTTAAAAAATTAATTACTTGATCATCATCCATACCAGAAAAATAATTCCAATTTTTATTAAATTCTTTAACGTGCTCTAAACACAACATTCTATATTTTTTACTATTATCTTTTTCAACTGGTGCTTTATATTCACCAATTTCTTTACAATTATTCCAGTCGCAAATATT
>CABZTG010000011.1 GCA_902528645.1 uncultured Pelagibacteraceae bacterium
TTTGAAAATCTTTACAAATTGACTCGTCTATTTCTAATCCATGATTTAACTTAAATTCTATTAATTTAATTAAATCTTTAATATCTCTAATAGTCATATTAAAACCCTGACCAGCTAAAGGATGTAACCTGTGCAATAAATCTCCAAATGCTAAGATATTTTTATGATAATAGTTTCTCAAATTTAAAGACTCAAGCTCGAAAAAGTTGCTAGGACTAAAATTTGTAATTGAATATTTGTTATTATATTTGTTAATTAATTTTTTAAGGTTGATATTTTCATCACCTCTAATTGAAAAGACGATAGAAGTTTCTGTATTAGATAAAGGCAAAAATGCCAAAGGCCCCCGTTCTGTAAATATCTGAGTAGCTACATCATTTTTAATTTTTTTATGTTTAATTATAGTGGTATAGGCAAAGCTATTATATTTTTTTTTTAAACTTTTCGTAAAAAATTTTTTTGAAATAAAGTTTGTATTTTCGCAATTAATGATCAATTCATATTTTTTTAATTTTAAATGACTAAAATTAAAATTAGTTTTAAAATTACATAATTTATTTTTTTTCAAATTTAATAACAATTTTTTATGTAATAGATTATTTTTGATTATAGCAAAAAGAGTTTTATTGTTATTTTTGAAATTTAAGATTTTTTCATTTTTAAAACTATTTGAAAAAATCTCAATTTTCCTTATTTTCCAACACAATTTATTGATATTTAGTATTTCATCATTAAAAAAAGTTAGATTGTCATTTGATATTCCTATTGTTCTATTTTTATTAAAATCTAAATATTTTTCATTTGAAAAAACATCAATAGATAATCCCATGTTAACTAAAGATTTAGCTAAACTCAAACTAGTTAATCCTCTACCTAAAATACATAGTTTCATAATAATTTTAATTTTAACAATAAAAATTAGATGATACAAAGTGGTAAATTTGATTCATCAAATATGGATATAAAAAAACTATCAAACAAAGCCCTAAAATTTATTACTCATAGATTAATTGAAATTTTTGGTATTTCTGTACTTCTAACAGGAGTCTTGCTTTTTGTTGCATTAATATCTTATTCACCTGAAGACCCAAATTTCATTTTTCCAGAAAATACCATAATTAAGAATATCTTAGGTTATCAGGGTAGTGTTACCTCTGATTTAATTTTCCAATCAATAGGCGCAATCGCCTACTTAATACCAATAACCTTTATTTTTACAGGTTTTAATATTTTTAAAAAAAAAGAAATTTTACTAATTCTAGAAAATACTTTTTTTATAATAATCTATTTATTGTTTGGCTCTATATTTTTTTCAAAATTTTATGCTGAAAATTTTACACTTTATATAAATGGCAACGGAGGTTTCATTGGAAATTATTTATCAAATATATCTTTCCTTAAATTAATGGATACGTATGAACGTTTTTCATATTATTTTCTTATCATGGCCACGTTGTTTTTCTTTACTTTAAGTATAAATTTTAATCCAAAAAATTTTATTTTAAATGTAAAAAAAATTTTTAACTATATTTTAAAAAAAAATTCTAAAAATTATACAAATAAAGATGAACTTATAAATGAATTTATCCCACAAGATGAAATTAAAGATATAATACAAGAGGATTTACCTTTTATTAAAGCTGAAAATATTAAGCAATCAAAAACTAAATTTTCTTTACCAAGAATTGACTTGTTAAAAACTCCCACAAAAAAAGAGAGAGAAGATTCTAACAAAAATGAAAATAACAACCCAGAATTTTTAGAAAAGATTCTATTGGATTTTGGTGTTGATGGAAAAATTAAAAAAGTTAGTCACGGCCCTGTAGTGACACTAAATGAATTTGAACCTGCGGCAGGTATTAAAGTTTCCAAAATTATTAATTTGTCTGATGATATCGCAAGAAATACAAGCTCGGAGTCAGCACGTATAGCCACCATTCCAGGAAGTAATACCATTGGTATAGAACTACCAAATACTCATAGAGAAAATGTATATCTAAGCGAAATCTTAGACAATTCAAATTTTAAAAAGAAAGAAATTAAATTACCTATTGCTCTAGGAAAAAATATTTCTGGCATACCAATAATTGGAGACTTGTCGGCAATGCCACATTTGCTTATTGCTGGTACAACAGGTTCAGGTAAATCGGTTTGTATAAATACCATTATTTTATCTCTTCTTTACAAACACAATCCAGATAGGTGTAAATTTATTTTGATAGATCCAAAAATGTTAGAGCTTTCTACTTACGAAGGTATTCCGCACTTACTTTGTCCCGTAATTACTGAGGCAAAAAAAGCTGCCTCTGTTCTTGGTTGGGTAGTTAAAGAGATGGAAAGCAGATATAAGCTGATGACCAAAGAAGGAGTGAGAAATATTGATAGTTATAATTCAAAACATAAATTACCAATGCCCTATATAGTTGTAGTAGTAGACGAGATGTCTGATTTAATGTTGGTAGCAGGAAAAGAAATTGAAAATTATATTCAAAAATTATCACAAATGGCTAGAGCTGCTGGTATTCATATAATTATGGCTACTCAAAGACCCAGCGTAGATGTAATTACAGGTACAATTAAAGCAAATTTTCCAACTCGTATTTCTTTTCAAGTAACCTCTAAAATAGATAGTAGAACAATTTTAGGTGAACAAGGAGCTGAGCAATTGTTAGGAAAGGGAGATATGTTATATATGTCATCCGCAAATAGAATTGTCAGAATTCATGCTCCATTTGTTTCAGATGTTGAAATAGAAAAAATTAACAACTTTTTAAGAAGTCAAGCAGAGCCTGACTATGTGGATGAAATACTTAACTTTGCTGATGAAAAAGAATTAAATGAAACAAAAAATCAAGGTGAAAAAGATGAATTATATCAAACTGCCATTGAAATAATTAAAACAGAAGGGAAAGCCTCAACTTCATTTTTACAAAGAAAACTTCAAATTGGATATAATCGTGCTGCAAGAATAATTGATATGATGGAGACCGAGGGAATAGTGAGTAAAGCAAATCATGTTGGGAAAAGAGATGTTCTTAAATGAAAAAACTATATTTTATCGTAATTTATTTTTCTATAATTACCAGTGTTACTGCATCAATTAAAGAAAATATAATTGAGAAATTTTCGAATATTGAAAATATTTCATTCAACTTTGAACAAAATATTAATGGTAAAATTGAAAATGGTAATTGTATAATAGAGTATCCAAAAAAAATTTATTGTAAATATAATTTAAGTAATCAAAAGGTTTTGGTTGCAGATGGAAAATCATTAGTTATTAAAACATTAAGTAGTTATTACTTTTATCCACTTGAAAAAACATCTTTAGATACATTACTTAATAAAGAATATTTATTAAAAAAGATAAGAAATTTAGATCAAAGGGAAGTAAGTGATGAATTTGTAAACTTTAATTTTACAGAAAACGAAAATGAAATAAATCTATTTTTTGATAAAAAAACTTATAACTTAATCGGATGGCAAACAGTGGATATTTATCAAAATGTGAGTATTACCTATCTTTCTTCTATTAAAAGAAATCAAAAATTAGATAAAGAAATATTTAAACTTCCACAACAAAACTAATTTAAATAACCACTGTTTCAGTTTTAAAAACTTTCATACCTCGTGCAATATAATTATTTAATGCATTTTTGTGATCTAATGAACATGTGTGCACCCAAACTCTCTTGGGTTTTTCTTTAAAAGAATTTTTAATAGCTGCTGATAATAGATATGAACCTAATTTTTTATTTTGATATTCTTCCAATAAACCCAGATAAGCAATCTCAACTTCATTTTTGTCTGTGTGTAAAATTAATTCAAAATAACCTGCTAATTCATCCCCATCTTTTAAAATATATGTCTTAACTTTTTTGTCAGAAACATAGTCCAGCCATTGTTTTTCACTCCACACTAATCGGTCTACCCAATGATGACTTTTACCAATATTTTTATAAAAAAATTTATTTAACTGAAAATCAACCGGATCGACTAAATTCATTGAATAGCGCTCTGATAAATTTGAAGAATCTTTTAAATCTTCCAAGTAAGATATTTCTAAATAATTTCTTTGAACCTTCTTATTCACTGCACCATCTTACCAACTGGTTCGCCACCGAATAAATGGAAATGAAGATGGGGCACTTCTTGACCACCATGTTCATTTATATTTGCTAAAGCTCTATATCCTTTACCCATATCGACTGAAATACCGAGTTTCTTTGCTACTATATTGATACCTTTTAACAATCCCACCATCTCATCTGGTGAAGCTTTATTACTGAAATCATCTAAATCTATATATTTTCCTTTTGGAATTACAAGTGCGTGAATTTTTTTCTGAGGATTTATATCGTGAAAAGATAATACAAACTCATCTTCATAAATTTTTTTACAAGGAATTTCACCTCTTAAAATTTTTGCAAAAATATTGTTTTCATCATACGTCATTCTAAAACTTTTAACTCCTCATTTATGCTAATTATTTTACCACCTCTAATATTAGCATCTACAACAGCACATTCGTAATAAGCAAAAGATGATTCCTCAGCTATTCTTTTCATATCTAAACACTTTGATTTACTTTTTACCAATAAATGCTCATTTAAGTCAGGAGGGTCACCCAAATACATCATCAATGCAATAACCTTGCCTTTCTTTTCAAAATCAGAACCCTCCTCTAACTGAGTAACTCTAGAAGAAACACCTATTTCAAAGTTTGTGAAAGCAACATAACCCTTATAAAGTCCATAACAAATTAATAAAATTACTATATATTTTATTTTACCCATTAGATTTTTGTCTTTTTTTTAACTCACTTTCAATATCTTCAATTTTAATATTATGTGCCTCAAGATAAATTATCAAATGATAAAATACATCAGCAGCTTCGTGTATTTTATTTGTGTCTTTATCTACAGCCTCAATGAGTTCGTTTATTTCTTCTATAACTTTTGATTTACTTAACGATTTATCTGATAATAATTTATTAGTATAAGATCCATCAACTGGCTTTTCTTTTCTTTCGCGCGCAAGCTTAAATAGATTTTCAAGTGTACTTAACATGCTAAATTCTAACAGGAATTCCTTTTGAGTCCAAATATTCCTTGGCCTCTTGCACTGAATGTTTTCCATAGTGAAATATTGAAGCTGCTAAAACTGCACTTGCATTTCCTAACTTAATTCCATCAACCAAATGATCTAAGTTCCCTACGCCTCCTGATGCAATTAAAGGTATATTTACTTTTGATGCAATTTTGCTCATCAAACTGACGTCATAACCTATTTGTGTTCCATCTCTATCCATTGATGTTACAAGTAATTCTCCTGCCCCATTATCTTCCATTTTTTTGGCATACTCCAAAGCATCTAGACCACTATTATTTCTGCCTCCATGAGTAAATATTTCCCACTTATCACCATTTTTCTTTGCATCAATTGCAACAACAATACATTGTGAACCAAACTTTTTTGAACTTTCTAAAACAACTTTTGGATTTTCAACAGCGGCAGTATTAATAGATACTTTATCAGCACCACAATTTAATAATTTATTGATATCATCTATACTTCTAACTCCACCACCAACAGTTAATGGAACAAAGCATTTTTTTGATGTTCTCTCAACCACATCATAAATTGTATCTCTATTTTCGTTTGAAGCAGTAATATCTAAAAAACATATTTCATCTGCTCCTCCATCGGAATAAATTTTAGCTTGTTCAACTGGATCCCCAGCGTCTTTCAAATCAACGAAATTAATACCTTTAACTACACGTCCATTCTTAACATCTAGACAAGGAATTATTCTATTTTTAAGCATCTTCTTTTACCAGTTCCTCTAACTTTATATCTCCATCATAAATAGCTTTGCCAACTATAATACCCTCAATATTTTTTAAAGTTTTGGCTTTTTTAATGTCATCTATTGATGACACACCACCAGAAATAATAACTGGACAATTTGATTTTTCAGCAACTTTTGTAGTCTCTTCAAAATTTGGGCTTTGCTTCATGCCATCTCGATTAATATCCGTATAAATCAATCTGCTAACACCATAACTATTTACCTCCTTTAAATAATCTATAGTTAATTGATTAGAGTTTTCCTGCCAACCGGATACTGATAAATATCCATCTTTAGCATCTAAACCTAAGGCAATTTTGTTTGGAAATTTTTCACAGGCTTCTTTTAAAAAATTTTTATCTTTTATTGCGGCACTGCCTAGGATTACTTTTTCAACTCCAACATCAGTATACTTTTGAATACTTTCAAAGTTTCTAACACCTCCACCAACCTCAATTTTGAGATCAAATCTACTTACTATATCTTGGATAATATCTAAATTAGTGGTCTCACCAGTTAAAGCTCCATCCAAATCAACTATATGTAAATTTTTAAAGCCATGATCTTTATATTTGCTAGCTTGTTCAACTGGAGACATCTCATACTCAGTTTTATTATCAAAGTCTCCTTTTACTAACCTCACACACTTTTTATCTTTAATATCAATTGCTGGAAATATCTTCATTTATTTTTTTTTAAATTTGGTTCAATTGAAATTGTAAATTCTTTATTCAAACTTTTTTTCTTTGTATTTTCTACATTATGAATATTTTGACATGAGGTAAGAAAAAAATAACAAAAAGTTATTATTAAAAATTTATTCATTAATCTAAATATTTATAAAATTATCAATTATTTTAAGTCCTAATTTATCACTTTTTTCCGGATGAAATTGAGTACCAAAAATATTTTCCTTTTCTACTGCACAAACTATGTCTGACGAGTAGTCCGTCGTTGCCGAAATTACATTTTTATCTTCTGGAAGAAATTCATAACTATGCACAAAATACATGTGTGAATTATTTTCTATATTTTCAAAAATCTTACTTTGTTTGACAAGATTTATCTGGTTCCAACCAATATGAGGAAGTTTATATTTTCCATTTTGATTATCTATTTTTGAGACTTTGCCAGATATCCAACCTAAGCCTTTAGTTTCCGTTTCCTCATAACCAATATTTGCAAACATTTGTAAGCCAACACAAATTCCAAGAAGTGGTTTTTTATCATTTATTGCAAATTCATTTAAAGCTTCAGTTAGACCTTTGATTTTATTTAAAGCATCTACACAACTTTTAAATGAGCCCTGCCCTGGTAAAACTACTTTGTCACTGGACTTAATTTTATTTAAATCAGCAGTAACCTCAATATTCACCTTATCTTTGGCAACTTCTTTAAAAGAGTTTATCACCGAGCTGATATTGCCCGAGTTGTAATCAACGATAGTAACTTTCATTAATTTTATAATGAGCCTTTAGTAGATGGAATGGATTTACTATTCCTAGGGTCTATCTCTAATGCAGCTCTTAAAGATCTTGCTAATCCTTTAAAACAAGACTCAATTATGTGGTGGCTATTATCGCCATAAATATTTTCTACATGTAAAGTAATTCCTGCTGCTTGAGAAAAAGCCTGAAACCATTCTTTAAATAGTTCTGTATCCATCTCACCAAGCTTTTCAACTTTTAATTTTACTTTCCAAATTAAATAAGGTCTGTTTGAAATATCAATTGCAACACGTGATAAAGTTTCATCCATCGGTATCATTGCATGTGCGTATCTTCTAATACCAACAGATTTTTTTAATGCCTTTTTTAAAGCTTCACCAATCGCAATGCCTGTGTCTTCAGTTGTATGGTGAAGATCAATATGCGTATCTCCTTTAGCTTTTATACTCATATCTATCGATGAGTGCTTGGATAACTGCTCAAGCATGTGATTTAGAAATCCTATTCCAGTGTCAATCTTATACTTGCCTTTACCATCAATGTTGAGATCAACACTTATACTGGTCTCTTTTGTTTTTCGACTAATTTTACCTTTACGCTTCATAATTAAAAAGAGGTATACATATATAATCCAAATATGGCAATAATACTAAACCTGGGCTTGAACTATCAGATTTAGTATCCATTTATAAGCTATGACAACGATTGTTTTGGTAAGAAAAAATAATGAAGTAGTGGTTGCTGGTGATGGACAGGTAAGCATGGGAAACACCGTGGTTAAAAGCACTGCGTCAAAAGTAAGAAAAATTGATAAAAGAGATGTTGTTGCTGGATTTGCGGGTTCCACTGCAGATGCTTTAACTTTATTCGAGAGATTAGAGGCAAAAATAGAAAAGCACGCAGGTAACTTATCAAGAGCTGCTGTTGAATTAGCAAAAGATTGGCGAACAGATAAATATTTAAGAAGACTTGAGGCACTTATGGCTATTGGTGACAAAAGTAATAGTTATATTATCTCTGGCACTGGGGATGTGCTCGAGCCAGAGGGCGATGTCATTGGAATTGGTTCAGGTGGAAATTACGCTTTAGCAGCTGGAAAAGTTTTAATAGGTACAGATATGAGTGCTGAAGAAGTGGCAAAAAAAGCTATTGAAGTTGCTTCAGAAATTTGTGTTTTTACAAATAATAATATTAAGGTTGAAAAAATTTAATGGAAAAATCTAACGTTACACCTCTTGTTCCAAAAGATAAAAATTCTAAAGATAACGAAACTTTAGTCAGCTCATTATCACCAAGAGAAATTGTTTCTGAATTAGATAGATTTGTTGTAGGCCAAAATAAAGCTAAAAAAGCTGTGGCTGTAGCTCTGAGAAATAGATGGAGAAGACAAGCTCTTAAAGGTGAAATGAAAAATGAAGTTCTGCCAAAAAACATCCTTATGATTGGACCAACTGGAGTTGGTAAAACCGAAATATCTAGAAGACTCTCAAAACTTGCTGAAGCACCATTCGTAAAAGTTGAAGCAACAAGATTTACAGAAGTCGGTTATGTTGGAAGAGATGTCGAACAAATAGTAAGGGATTTAATTGAAATCGCTATTTCAATGGAAAAAGTGAAAAAGAGAAAAGAAGTTTATGCTAAAGCACAAAAAATGGCAGAGGAAAAAGTTTTAGACGCTTTAGTTGGAAAAAAAGCAAGTACGGCAACTAGAGAAAGTTTTAGAAAAAGATTAAGAGATGGTGATTTAGACAACAATGAAATTGAAATTGCCGTGAGCGACACAGGGGGTAGTGGTACTTCATTTGAAATTCCAGGAATGCCAGGTGCCAACGTTGGAATGATTAATATTGGAGAAATGCTAGGTAAATCTATGGGATCAAAAGAAAAGAAAAAGAAGATGACTGTTAAAGAATCTCACGAAATTTTAATTAATGATGAGTCCGACAAATTAATTGAACAGGATAAAATTATTAAAGCTGCAAAAATTTCCACAGAAAATAATGGAATAGTTTTTTTAGATGAAATTGATAAAATTTCTGGCAGAACTGATAGAGTTGGAGGTGATGTATCAAGAGAAGGAGTCCAAAGAGATTTATTACCTCTTATTGAGGGTACAACAGTCAATACAAAATATGGTCCTATTAAAACAGATCATATATTATTTATTGCATCAGGAGCTTTTCAGCTTGCTAAACCATCAGACTTATTGCCTGAACTACAAGGAAGATTACCAATAAGAGTAGAGTTAGAAGCTTTAACGAGTGAAGACTTTAAAAGAATCCTAAAGGAACCAGACTATAGTTTAATTAAACAGTATGTAGCTTTGTTAAAAACAGAGAATGTAGATTTAGAGTTTGCGGAAGATGGGATTGATACAATTGCCAATATAGCATCCGAGGTAAATGCAACAGTAGAAAATATTGGGGCAAGAAGACTACATACAATTATTGAAAAAATACTTGATGAAATTAGTTTTACAGCAACAGACAGAGCAGGTGAAAAAATTGTTATTGATAAAGAGTATATAAATAAAAATTTAGATACACTTGTTAAAGATACTGACTTATCAAAATTTATTCTTTAAAAAAAATTAAAGGTAATTTAGCTCCCTCATTTCATCAGCTAATTCTTTATCTAAACTTTCTCTAACATTTTTATCCAAAAGTTTTTTCCAATCATTTTTAGTCCCCATATTAAAAAACTTAATTTTTTTTCCTGTCTTGATATCCACTTTAGCTTCAGCGAAACTTTCTTCATCCTCGAGTTTTCGCAATTTTTCAAATTCTGTTGTTTTTAATGTGTTTTCAAATTTTTTTTTATCCAAAACAAATTTGACTTGAGCAAGATGTGCAATAAATTTTAAGATATTTAAAAAAGTTTTTTCTGTATTATTCGTTAAATCTTCATATCTAACCAACAAATATTTATTAAATCTTCTGAAAACTTTCCAAGAGTTGTAGTGATATTTCCACGAACCCACATAAGTTGTGCAGTGAGTTTTGGACTCTTTACCGATATATTGACTTGACAATAAGTTTTCAAGAGCTTGTTCTGGTGTTTTTTGGAAATGATGAGCAAATGAAGTAACTATATTTCTTGGATCTCTCACAATATAAATAACACCTAAAGTGTTGTGTCTATCAGTAAATTTAAACTTGTTGGTATTTACAAAACAACTATGAGTTTTTAAAAATCTTATGGAGTCTTTTTTATTGAATATTTTTTGAGAATTAATGTAATTTTGATACATTTCTTCCTCATTGTTAGTATCAACTCCAATTTGATTAAATAATGAATTATCTGGAAATTGTTTTATATTCTTAATTAATTCAAAATTAAAACTACCATCGTTTGAAAATATATATGATGATAATAATGATCTAACGAAAGTATTTCCACTCTTAGGATATGATGCCAACCAAACTATCATTTCTTAAATCATTATACGTCTAAAATATCTATAATATATAGATTATTTCTTTTTTAAAAAAATATAAAAAGCCCCACTTCCACCATCTTGTATATTCGCATCACTAATATTTGAGATCATTTTCATAAGCTCTGAATTGTTTTTTAAAAATTCGGGTATAGAATATTTCAGGATACCTAAATCTTTAGATACATATGGATCTTTCTCATTATTAGAGTGAAGACCTTTTCCAGTTACAATAATCAATTTATGAACTTTGTCTTGGTGAGATTTTTTAATAAAATTTTCAATAACTCGATTTGCATCATCAAGAGATTTTCCATGAAGATCTAATAATCTGGTTTCTTTAACTTTTATTTCAGTTTGAAGATTATCTTTATCCGGTAATTTTTGATCATTTGATAAAAATTCGTTCCAAGTTTTTTTATCTTTTTCTGAAATTTTATTTCCCACTTAGTTAAGAGTATTTACCAATAACCAATTTGGATTATTTGATCTCATATCTCTTGAAAACGTCCAAGTATCATAAATAGTTTTTATTTTATCAGGACTGCCTGATACAATCTTTTTTTCTTTATCTCTTATGCACGTGATAATTTCACTTACAAAATCTACTGTGACTTTAAGAACTTTATCGATTTTTTTATGCTCTTTTATATCTGCTGATTTTATTCCAATAAATGTTATTTCAGCATAATGCCCTCTATCACCTCTTTCTTTAAGAGCTTTATTAAATTCATCATATATTTCTTTACTTAGCAAAGGTTTACTTGCTATTAGCTTATTATCATTGTCACTAAAATCAGTAATGATAGTTTCATAAGCAATCTTTGCCCCTTTTAAAAATTCACTTTGGGCTTTTTTATCAAAATTTTCTTTTTGATTTAAATTACTTTCTTGATGAACTTCCTTTAAAATTTCTTGAAATTGCTGGGGATTTTTTCCTTCAAAACCAGTTCTTTTACCAAGAATACCCCTGAGTCTTAAAAAAATAAATCCAGCTATCATCGCTAATAATATGATATCAATGTATTCAAAACTATAATTCATAATTATAATTTAAATACTCTGTTGAATAATTTCAACTAGCAATTAAATTAAAGACAAATGAACTCAGTATTAATCACCATTATCTTAGTCCCTATTATAGAAATCTATCTATTTATTAAAATTGGGGGTCAAATAGGTGCTTTTAATACAATATCACTTATATTAATCACTGCGATAATTGGTGTGATTTATGCAAGATATGAGGGGCTAAATACACTCAGATCTGGTATTTCACAATTAGTTAAAAATGAAGCACCAATTTATGAAATAATTTCTGGTGCTGCTATAGCCTTCGCAGCATTATTATTAATAGTACCTGGTTTTGCAACTGACTTATTTGGATTTCTTCTAATATTTCCTTTAACAAGAAAATTATTCTTTGGAAAAATTATTAAAAAATTTAAGAGTGAGACAAAAATTAAAAAACCATATATAGACGGTGAATTTGAAGATATTGAAGAAAACGATGAGCGAAAATTATAAAATCATGAGTAAATTTATAAAAGATATCTCGGGAGAAACACCCGACATTGAGACATATTTATACGTAAAAGATTTTATATCCAAATATCAACTAAATATTGAAATAAACTCAAAACCTTTAAAAGCACAAATTATTGAGGTGAATACTTTGTTAAAATTTCACGATACTTCAGAAAGTAAAAAAAAATCTCATTTTGAAATGACTTATACATCTGTAATTAAACTCAATGAAGAAATTAAAGATAAAAAAATTCTACAAAAAATTATACTATGTGACGTGCAGAAGGAAATTTATCCAGAATTAGAAAAGGCTCTACTCAATCTTTTACATACATCAGGATATCCAAATATTAAATTTGAAAAAAAAGTTGATTTTGACGAACTTTATAACAAACAATTTAATTAAAAAAATTTTTCTTCAAATTAATTTTTAAATATTGATCGTGATTTCTTTTTTCTTCCACACTAGGTTTAATAACTTTTTTAAAATAAGAAATGTTTGTTTTTAAAGCTGGATTATTATCACTAATATCATTACTAAAATTTAATTTAGGTTCTTTCTGATCTATTAAATTAATATAAACTTTTGATAATAAATCACAATCGATTAGGGCTGTATGTTTTTCTCTTTTGGAATTGTCTATTCTATACCTTTTACATAGGGCATCTAGACTGTTAGAAGATCCAGGAAATTTATCTCTAGCCAAAACAACTGTATCAACAATTTCATTATTAATTAAATCTTTACCTGCTATTTTCAATTCGTTATTTAAATGAGATAAATCAAATTCAGCATTATGAATAATTAGTTTTTTTCCTTTAATATAAAATAAAAAATCATCAGCTATTTCTTTAAATTTTTTTTTATCAGACAAGAATTCATCTGTATATCCATGGGTTGCTAAAGCTTTTTCAGAAACTTTTCTCTCAGGATTTAAGTAGCAATGAAAGTTGTTGTTTGAAGGGATAAAATTTTCTAATTCAATACACCCTATCTCAACTATTCGGTGACCCTCTTTAACAGACAATCCCGTTGTTTCTGTATCTAAAATTATTTCTTTCATTTAATTTATTTGGTTTAGAATATATTTAATCTGTTTTTTAATAAATCTATTTGTAAAATTATTTTTGATAATAAAGTTTGATTTTTTTCTTTTGTAGTCAAGTGGTAGTTGTATTTTTCTAAACTTTTTAATGATTTTATAATCAAAATTTTTTCTTTTCTTCAGCCTATTTAGAATTTGCATTTTTTTAGACTCAATAAATACTAAAATATCTTTTTTTCTATTTATTTTGTTCTCTAGCAATAAAGGAACATCTAAAATAACATACTTTTTTTTTCTATTTTTTTTTACAAAAATATTCATTTTCTTTCTTACTTCGGGATGAATTATTTTAATAATCTTTCTCAAATTATTTTTGTTAACCAATATAGATCTTAATATTTCTTGTTTTTTTATAGGAAAATGTGTGATGTATTCAGGTAGAGCCTTATTTAGTTTGATAAAAATTTTTCTGTCTTTTTTATATAGTTTTCCAACCTCGTTATCAGCATTAAAAACTGGATAACCAAATGATTTGGCTATAAAGCTTTTCCCAGATCCTATATCTCCTAAAATTCCAATTCTAATCATTTTCTAAAAGCTTAAATGTATTTGTATTAACTTTTGGTTCTATCTTATGCCATAATTTAAATGCTTCTAAAGCCTGGTAAACAAACATGGTTTTTCCATTTTCTATTTTGTGGCCTAATCGTTTTCCCATTTTTAAAAAATGAGTTTCATTAGGATTATAAATCACGTCATAGAATAATTTATCATGTCCTAAACTTGAAAAATCTAAATTTATTGTTTCATTATTTAAACCAAGACTCGTTGCATTTATCACCATATGAAAATCAGTTAAATTTCCCCAATCTAGAATTTTGAGATCTTTAAATAAAACTCTCAAATTTTCTGCCTTCTCTCTCGTTCTATTACTTATTATTATCTCTTGAACATGCATATTTTTTAAAGCAAAAATTATTGAAGGGACTACACCGCCGGCCCCCAAAATTAAAACTTTCTTGCCCTTTATACTAAAATCTAACTTTTTAATTGCAGTATCAAAACCAGCTATGTCTGTATTATGCCCAACTAAATCACCATTGTCATAAGTAATTGTATTTACTGATTGTGTCTGTTCTGCCTCTAGGCTTAATTTATCTAAAAAAGGAATAACTGTTTTTTTGAAAGGGACAGTCACATTGCAACCAGCTATTTTTTGTTCCTTAATTTCTCGAATGAAATTTTTGATTTCATGAAACTCGAGTTTAATTTTGTCATATGTAGCATTAATATTATTTTCTTTTAACCACCAGTTTTGGAGTTTAGGAGACAAAGAGTGGTCAATTGGATTTCCTATTACTAAATATTTTTTCATTCGTAATTGCTTAAGTATTGTTTTATTTTTTTAATTGGTAAACCCATAATAGTATCTTCATCACCCTCTATATTTAAAAATAATTTTCTACCTTCTCCCTCAATTTGATAAACGTTGTAAGCATATAGGGCTTCATCTGTAATTTTTGACAAATAATTTTTTAGCTCGTCTAAACTAAATTGTTTCATTGTTAAAGTTGCTTTATCAGTATAATTCCAAATCATGGCACCATTTTGAGAGATACAAACTGAACTAATGAGATTGTGTTTTTTTCCATTAAGCTTTTTTAAAATTTCTAAAGCTTGATCCCTGTTTATAGGTTTAGATATTAATTCGCCTTCTAAATCTATTACGCTATCAGCACCTATAACTAAAAAATCTTGGTTTTTTTGACTAACCTTGTTTGCTTTTAATTCAGCTAAATTTTTTGATATTAATTCAGGAGATGCTTTTTCTTTAATTAAACTTTCTTTAAAAATATCTTCATCTAAGTTAGAATTTTGTACTTCAGTAAATATGTTGTTATTATCCAAAATTTGCTTTCTTACTTTGCTTTTTGAGGCAAGTATAATTTTAACCATTATTTTTATATATCTCGTATATTTTTATAATTGATGCAGCGGTTTCTTCGACTGATTTTCTGGTAACATCTATCATCGGCCACTTATATTTTTTGAAAGTATTTTTAGCGTCCTCAACTTCTTTTTTAATTTTAGATAAGTCTGTGTAAGATTTATTCTGAGATTCTTTCAATGAATTCATTCGATTTTTTCTAATATCAGCCAATCTTTCTGCTTCCGTGCTCAATCCAACTATACAAGTAAGGTTTGGGTCTTCTTTTAAAATTTCAGGAATAGAATTTTCATTTACTAGAGGTATATTGGATATTTTAAACCCTTTGTTTGCAAGATAAATTGAAGTTGGGGTTTTGCTGGTCCTACTTACCCCTAGCAAAATGATATCTGATTTCATAATATCTTTAACTAAATTTCCATCATCGTGATTCATTGTAAATTGAATTGCTTCAATTCTTTTATAATATTCATCATTTAGCGTATATTGACCACTAGGTTGATGAGACGCTTTCTGATTAAGCAACTTTGAAAAGCTTAAAATTAAATCTCCAAGGACACCAAAACAAGGTATTTTTTTTTCTTCACTATTTCTTGCTAAGTGTTTTGCAAGGCTGCTATCTACAATTGAATATAGAATTATAGAATTTTGATTTCCTTGAGCATTAGATAAAATTTTTAAAATTTGGTTTTCTGTTCTTGTGAAAGAATAAGTGTGTATTTTGTAATCTATGTTTTTGAATTGTGCTTTAATTGCAGTAAAAATTCTATCCAATGTTTCGCCCGTGGAATCAGATATAAGATAAATTTGGTAAGTATTACTCATGTATAAAATGTTAATAATTTTGTTTTATTTGAACAAAATTAATTAATTTTATTAATTCTAAATTTATGTTGTAAAACATAGCTTTTATTAACATTATTAAACATCTGTATAAAGTTTTTCATTAAATTGAAATATTGGTAATAAGCTTCAATATTACTTATATATATAACAAAAATTTAACTTTAAATGTTAATAACAGGTTTATAAAATGTATATAAAATTTAATCCACATATTCCACAGTTCATACTACAAATATTATTAAATATATTTTATTATTAATATGTCTGATATTAAAAAAGTAATTAAGGGTAAAAGAACAGATTTAAATCCCATATGGATTATGAGACAGGCTGGCAGATATCTTCCAGAATTTAGAGAAATTAGAAAAAAACACACTGATTTTATCAAACTATGTTTAAATTCCAGTTTATCAGCTGAAATAACGTTACAACCTTTAAAAAGATTTGACTTAGATGCTGCCATAATCTTCTCTGATATATTGATCTTACCCTATGGTTTAAAACAAACAGTAGAATTTAAAAAAAATGTTGGTCCTATTCTTGGTGATTTAAATTTTGATCAAGTATCTAAAATTACAGAAAATGACTTTATTGAAAGTGTTGAGCCTGTTTATAAAGCTATAAACTTGGTAAGAAACAACAATCTTACAGAAAATAAGTCTATAATTGGTTTTGTTGGAGCTCCTTGGACTTTGCTCGTTTATATTCTTAACAAACAATCTCCAAAAATAAAACTTAAAGAAAACTTTTTTAATAATTTTTCTGCAATTGAAAAAACTTTAAAGATAATAGATAAATTTTTAAAAATTCATATTAAAAATCAAATAGATAATGGCGCAGAAGTAATACAAATTTTCGATAGCTGGGCTGGACTATTAGAGGATAAGGATTTAGATTTTTATATTTACAATCCAACCTGTTCTTTAGTCGAATTTACTAAATCTTTTAATGTACCAGTAATCTGTTTTCCAAGAGGTATAAAAAACTATAAACATTATTGTGATATTGTTAAACCAGATGCTGTTTGTATAGATTATGAAGTTGATCCAAAAAAAATTGAAAAAGAAATAAAAATCCCTGTTCAAGGAGGCATGGACCCGAAGGTTTTGCTCACTGATAAAGACAACCTTAAAAAAGAAGCAACAAAATATTTGGATATTTTTAAGGACCATCCATATATATTTAATCTAGGGCATGGGGTCTTACCAGAAACGGATCCAATAATGATGGATTATTTAGTTAAAACTATAAAAGATTATTAATGGAAAAAGAATTAAATCACCCACCCATTAATTTTGGCAAAACAGGAGTTCTAATAATAAATCTGGGTACACCAGATTCGACAAACTGGTTTGACATTAGAAAATATTTAAAAGAATTTTTATCTGACAAAAGAGTGATAGAAGTAAATCCTTTTATTTGGCAAATTATACTAAATGTTTTTATATTAAATCTAAGGCCATCTAAAACTGCAAAAGCTTATAAAGAAATTTGGATGAAGGATGAAAACATTTCCCCCCTTCTATATTATACACGACTACAAGCTAAAAAATTATCAAACTCAATATCTGAAAAAAATATTATTATTGATTATGCTATGAGGTATGGAAATCCAAGTATTAATAGTAAAATAAAAAAATTACATGAATATGGTTGTGAAAACCTAATTATACTTCCTTTGTATCCACAATATGCTGCAGCAACAACAGCAACTGTCTGTGATGAAGTATATAGAACTCTCATGAAAATGAGATGGCAACCATCAATCAAAATAATACCACATTATGAGTCACATCCTTTATACATAGATGCTCTAGTAAATTCCCTAAGTAAAAAAATAGAAGAAATAAATTGGAAGCCAGATTTAGTACTGGTATCTTATCATGGCATACCCCAAAAATATTTCGATAAAGGGGATCCATATCATTGTTATTGTCAAAAAACCACAAGGCTTATCTCAGAAAAATTTAGTTCTATAGAACTCAAAACAACTTTTCAGTCAAGATTTGGACCTCAGAAATGGCTTGAACCTTATACAGACAAGACACTAGAGAAATTACCTGGGGAGGGAAAGAAAAATGTTCTTGCAATATGTCCTGGTTTTTCCTCAGATTGTGTTGAGACATTGGAAGAAATTCTTATTCAAGGTAAAGAAAGCTTTTTAAATTCTGGCGGTGAAAATTTTGATATGGTGCCATGTTTGAACGATAATGATGATCACATAGCATTGTTAAAATCGTTAATCCAAAAAAATTTATAATCGATGAATACTTATTTACTTTTCAAATCTCTCCATTTGATAGCAGTAATTTCTTGGATGGCTGGTCTTTTGTATCTTCCCAGAATTTTTGTTTATCATTCACAAAATAATAATAAACCATTAATTTCAGAGGTATTTAAAGTCATGGAAAAAAAACTTTTTTTTTACATTATGACACCAGCGATGACGCTTTCATGGATTTTTGGATTGATATTAATACATGAAATAGGTTTTGAACAATTGGGCCAAAAGTGGATGATTTTAAAATTAGTTTTTGTAATTATCCTAACCTTGTATCATTTTTATCTAGGAAGAATTCTGGAACAATTCAGATTGGATATGAATAAGCATTCTCATAAATATTATCGGTACATCAACGAAATACCTACATTATTGTTAATTTTAATAATATTTGTTGTAATATTTAAGCCTATCTAGGGTTGAATAATTTAATTTAGCATATATATTATCAATATTATTAAGTCCTTAATAATTTACCCATGAACATACAAGAACTAAAACTTAAATCATCAGAACAGCTCATTACCCAAGCAGAGGAGCTTGGAATAGAAAATGCAAGCACTTTAAGAAAGCAAGAAATACTTTTTGCGATTTTAAAGAAGGTTGCTGAAAAAGAGGAAATAACTGGCGCAGGTGTGCTTCAATTACTTCAAGATGGCTTTGGTTTTCTAAGAGCTATGGAGTCAAATTATTTGCCGGGTCCAGATGATATTTATGTAAGTCCGAGTCAAATTAGAAAGTTCGGTTTAAGAACAGGAGACACTGTTGAGGGACCGGTAAGAGCCCCTAAAGAAGGTGAGAGATATTTTGCATTATTACAAGTAAGTAAAATTAACTTTGAAGAACCTGAGAAGTCTAGACACAAAATTGCATTTGACAACTTAACACCCCTATACCCTGACAAACAACTTGTGATGGAGGTGGAGCACACCAAAATAGATAAAAAACAAGATTTAACTCCAAGACTAATAGACTTAGTGAGCCCTATTGGTAAAGGCCAAAGATCAATTATTATCTCACCACCTAAAGCAGGTAAAACTATGATTTTACAAAGTATAGCTAACTCAATAGCAAAAAACTATCCTGAGTGTTATTTAATTGTTTTATTGATAGACGAGAGACCTGAGGAAGTAACCGATATGCAAAGAACTGTTAAAGGAGAGGTTATTAGCTCAACCTTTGATGAACCAGCACAACGTCATGTTGCCGTAGCTGAGATGGTAATTGAAAAAGCAAAAAGATTAACCGAACATAAAAAAGATGTTGTTATACTTCTAGATTCAATAACAAGATTGGGCAGAGCTTATAATGCTGTAATACCAAGTTCAGGTAAGGTCTTAACAGGAGGTGTTGATGCAAATGCATTACAAAGACCCAAAAGATTTTTCGGTGCTGCGAGAAATATTGAAGAGGGTGGTTCATTAACAATAATTTCAACAGCATTAATTGACACCGGTAGTAGAATGGATGAGGTAATTTTTGAGGAATTTAAGGGTACCGGCAATAGTGAAACTGTTCTTGATAGAAAAATTGCAGATAAAAGAATTTATCCTGCCATAGATATAACTAAATCTGGAACAAGAAGAGAAGAACTATTATTTGATAAAAACGATCTCCAAAAAATGAACGTTTTAAGAAGAATTATTGCTCCAATGGGAACAATGGATGCGATAGAATTTATTAATTCAAAGTTAAAAGACACAAAAAATAATTCTGAGTTTTTTAATTCTATGAATAAGCCCGCCTAATTTTTATTGATGGTCTCTAATCAGAACCTAGAAATTGAATTACAGGAATTATTTAAACAAAAAAAATATTCTGAGGTTGTATTTGAAATTACTTCTAAAACTAATGAAATAAATAGAAGTGCAAGTTTATGTAATTTATTAGGTATTTGTAGAATAACCAACAACAGACATAACAAAGAAATAGTATCTCTTGCTTTAAAAGATTTTAAACAAGGATATTTGGTTGAAAAAAATACTGTTGCTGCAATAGACTCACTCGCTAACTTTATAATCACAAGCGTTCTTTTAAATGATTTAGAAAAAAATACTAACTTTGATTTCAAAGAAATTATTAACTATTATAAAGAAGTAGAGACAATAACCACAAAAAATAGATCAATCCATGTTGCTATGACCATGGTTAATCGTAGACTCAACAATCATGAGGGAATGATATTTCATTTTGATAAGATTATTAAATCTGAAAATTTTATTAGTACTGACTTATGTAATTATGGTTACTGGAGATGTTTCGATAAAACTTGGATTCAAAGTGATTTTCTTAAATTTGGTAAATTTTTAGATTATAATTTAAAAACTTATAGTAAGGAAAAATTAATTGCTCTTTCGGAAAGAAAAAATTCAAAAATAAGAATAGGCTTTTTATCCTCAGATATAAGAGATGATCATTCCATTACATATTTTTTAAAAACAATATTATTAAATTATGATAATAAAAAATTTGAAATTTTTTTATTCTTAAACAATTCAAAAGAAGATCAATGTACTAGGGATTTCAAAAATTTAGTAAATGATGCAATAAATGTATCAAATTTAGACAATGTTAGTGTTCTGAATAAAGTAAGAGAGTTTAAAATAGACATAATGATTGATTTAATGGGCTATACCTCAAATCAAAGAATTGAATTATTCAAAAATAGATTGGCCAGAATCCAAATTTTATGGATGGGTTATTGTAATACGACTGGTTTAAATAACATGGATTATATTATTTCTGACCCCAATCTTATTTTACCAGATGAACAAAAATATTATGCTGAAAAAGTAATATACATGCCAAAAATTTGGAATTGCCATTGCGGTTTTGATCTGAATAGACATGAAAATCCACCTCCCTGTAATAAAAATAATTATTTTACTTTTGGTTCATTTAATAATTTTGATAAAATAAATACTAATGTAATAAAGGTTTGGTCTAATATTTTAAAAAAAATTCAAAATTCCAAGTTAATTCTTAAAACTGCAAAACAAAATCATACAACAAATAGAATAAAAGATTTATTTAAAATAAATGGTGTTTTAAACTCTGTGAAATTTTTAAAAAGAGAAGATAAACTTGAAAATCATCTCAAAGCTTATAAAGATATAGATATAGCTTTAGATACATTTCCCTACAATGGCGTAACTACATCTTTTGAGGCTATATGGATGGGAGTTCCTGTTATTACTATGGCTGGATATAATTTTAATTCTAGATGTGGGGAGTCGATAAATAAAAATTTAAATATGGAACAATTGGTTGCTAAGGATGAGGAAGATTACATTCAAAAAGTGGTAAATTTATCAACTAATCACGAAGCCTATATAAATTTGAGAAAATCTATATTCCTAAATGCTCCTAAAAGTCCATTATTCAATAGTCAAGATTATTCTAAGAGCTTTTTTAGGGTGTTAGAGGAGATTGTTAAGTAGAAATATTTAATTTTGTTATTAAATTAATTTATTATAATTTGTGTATGACAATCTATGCTCTCTCATCAGGACCAGGGTTATCTGGAGTTGCTATAATAAGAATTTCTGGCTCAGATGCTTCCAAAGCGATAACTCTTCTTACTAGGAAACCCCTTCCGATACCTAGGGTAGCTACCCTACGGAAAATAAATAATATCGACACTTCTGAACTTATTGATGAAGGTATAATTATCTGGTTTCCAGAACCAGCAAGCTATACTGGTCAAGATATGGCTGAAATACATGTTCATGGAGGCAAAGCAATTGTTTTAGCACTTCAAAATGAATTGTCTAAAATAGAAAATTTTAGATTAGCTGAGCCAGGAGAATTTACAAAGATAGCTTTTCAAAATGGTAAAATTAGTTTGTTAAAAGCCGAAAGTATAGCTGATTTAATTTCCGCAGAAACTGAAATACAAAGATTACAAGCTGTTAAAATTATGAAAGGTAAATCAGCTGATAAATTTGAAAATTTAAGAGAAAAATTACTAAAGATTTTATCTTTCGTTGAGGCAAAAATAGATTTTCCTGATGAAGATTTACCTATTGAAAATATTCAACAAATTAAAAAAGATTCGACTGAAGTTTTAAACCAAATTAAAAAAATTTTAGATGATCAAAAAGTGGGTGAAATAATCCGTGAAGGTTTTAAAATTGCTATTGTGGGCCCAACTAATGCTGGAAAATCTTCTTTATTAAATAATCTGTCAAATAGAGATGTGGCGATAGTCTCCGAAGTTGCAGGAACAACAAGGGATGTAATTGAAACACATTTAAATATTGATGGTTATCCAGTTATTATTTCGGATACTGCAGGTATCAGAAATTCTAAAGACGAAATAGAAAAAAAAGGAATAAAATTGTCGTTAGATAGAGCAGAAAATGCTGATTTAAAATTAGTGGTAGTAGATGCAAAAAGTATTGATTTAAGGGGATTTTTGAATGACCTGTTAAAAGATAATGCAATTTTAGTTGTAAATAAGTCAGATCTTATAAAGGGTGAACTAGATTCAGAAGTAACTAAATTAGATCATGTTTTAATTTCATTAAAGGAAAACATAAATTTAGATAAATTAATTTTGAAAATAAAAGACAGGTTAAAGACAAAATTTATCATTAGCGAAGATATATTAATTACTAGGGAAAGACACAGACAACACTTAATTCAGTGTTTAGA
>CABZTG010000012.1 GCA_902528645.1 uncultured Pelagibacteraceae bacterium
TCAAAAGAATATGTAGTTAAGATTTCTGAAATTTTGGTTTTTCTTAATTCAAGAGTTTTGGCTTCTAATAAAATTTGTTTTTCTTCAAGCGTAAATGGTGATGCCATGGCTAATGCGTTGATTGTTTCATCTAAACTTTGTTTTTCTAATCCTTTCCAGTTAATGATAAAACCCCTTTTTTCAAAAAGAGTCTTTAAATCTTTAAAAATGAGTTTTAAATCAGAAAATTGAAGATTTTCATTTTGATAATCTAAATCACTATAAAAATCATTAAAGTCTATTTTATATTCTCTGTATTTTTTGTTTGTCTGGATTTCATTTATTGTTTTGAATCTGATCATACCCTTAAGTTCAATTAAGAATTGATTGTTATTGTTTTCTTTAAAGCTGATAATTTTTCCCATACATCCAATATTAAAAAGTTCTGGTGATTTATCAATTTCTTTTAAATTTTTAGGCTGGATCATACCTATAAGTTTATTGGACTTCATGCTATCATTTATCATATCAATGTATCTTGGTTCGAAAATATTCAGCGGTACTGTTGTTCTAGGAAAAATAATAAAATTACTAAGTGGAAATATTGGTACTACTTCAGGCAGATCTTTTTTTTTCATCTTAATAATTATATCATATTAATTATAAAAATTTAGTTTTAAATGAAAAATACATTCTGGATATCTACTGCACCAAGAACTGGTTCAATGTGGCTGTTTAATGTCGTAAGAGAAGTATTCTACATTAATCAACATAATGTATTTCCTGGCAAGATACCAAAATATGATAAGGAGTTTTTAGAAATTTACAACTCAAAAAGTTTATTAGACAAAGATGACTCAAATAAATATGTTTTTAAAGTTCATTCACCTTTAAAATCGGATTTACCTAATTCAAAAATTCTTACAACTATCAGAGATCCTAGAGATGTGTGTGCGTCCTTTAGAGAATTTATGAAAAGTGACTTTGAAAAATCAATGACAATTGCAAAAAACATGATAGATTTTGTTAAAAATTATGAGTCTTTTGATAAAGATTACTTAATGTTTTTTAAATATGAAGATATAGAAAATGATCCTATAAATACGATAATAAATATATCAAAGTTTATTGAATGCCAGATCAACTTTGACAAAGCTGAGTCTATATCTAAAAAATTTACCAAAGATAATGTAAAAAAATTAATTCAAAATATTGATGAAAAACTTGATAAAAAAATTAAAGAAAAGCAAACTATTAACCAATCAGAAATTGTGTATCTTTCAAAAGATAATTATAGAGCATTTGATATAAATACAGGATTTCAAACTAATCATATTTCAAAACGCAATAGTGGTGATTGGAAGCAGGTTTTTTCACAAAAAGAAATTGATATAATAAATTCAGACGAAAAACTAAATTTCTTTTGTGCAGAGTATAATTATGATTGATGTTTAGAATGATACTTTGGCTAGCTTCATACCCTAAGAGCGGAAACACTTGGCTTAGATGTTTATTAAGTAGTTATTATTATACCAAAAATGGTGAATTCAAATTTGATTTGCTTAATAATATTCCTCAATTTCCAGCAGAGAAATTTTTTTATAAGTATCGTAATTTGATTAAACATCCATCTGATACAATTAGATATTGGAAGATAGAGCAACAAAAAATAAATGATAAAAATAAATTTATTTTTTTAAAAACTCATTGTGCACTTTCAACAATAAATAATTTTAGCTTTACTGATGCAAAAAATTCTATTGGTGCAATTTATATAATTAGAGATCCAAGAAATTTAGCCACCTCGTTAAAAAATCATTTTCAATTATCATATGAAGAGGCTTATGAATTTTTAGCAAATAAAAGAAATTCACTTTCCACAATAAATGAAGATAAAAATTCTTTAAATTTTCAACCTCTAGGATCATGGGATTTTCATGTAAAATCATGGATAAATTATAAAAATTTTCCAGTATTAAAAATTAGGTATGAGGATTTAATTGATACAACATTTAAAACATTTAAAGAGGTAATTCAATTTATTGATAATATAAGTAATTCTAAAAGAGTGTTTGATAGAAAAAAAGCTATAGATTGTATTAGAAACACCTCATTTGAAAAACTTAGAGATATGGAGGAAAAACTAGGTTTTGTGGAGGCAAATTCAATAAAAAAAACAAAAAAAAAAATAAGATTTTTTAACTTAGGTAAGAAAAATGATTATAATAATATGTTAGATAAAAATTATATAGTCAAAATTAATAATAAATTTAAAGATGAATTATTATTAAATAATTATTTATAAATAATTTAGATACTTGCTTAATTATAAAAAAACTATTAATTTTAATGTTTGCATAATTTGCGGGCATAGCTCAGTGGTAGAGCGTCTCGTTGCCAACGAGAAGGTCGAGGGTTCGAACCCCTTTGCCCGCTCCATGAGAAAATTTTGATGATAATTTGGATCGCATCATATCCTAAAAGTGGAAATACATTTATCAGATCATTTTTATCAGCATATTTTTTTTCAGATACTGGGAAATTTGATTTTGATTTGTTATATAATATTTTACAATTCCCTTCTTTAAAATTTTCAAAAACAGATCATCCTTCTAAAAAAGATGCTGCACAAAATTGGATTATTAATCAAAATTTCTTTTTCAAGGATAAAGATGTTTTCTTAAAAACTCATAATAATTTATTGAAATATGAAGGGTATAAATTTACATCTCAAAAACAAACGAAAGGGGCAATTTATATAGTAAGAGATCCAAGAAATGTAATTTTATCGATGAGTCATCACTATTCATTGAGTTATGAACAAGCTTACGAAAAAATACTTGACGATAAAGCTTCATTACTAGAGAAAACTTTTAATAATGATCATAGTAATTTTACTTATTTAGGTTCTTGGTCTGATCATTTTAAATCATGGAAAGATAACAATGAATTTAAAATTTTATTTTTAAAATATGAAGACTTTGAAAAAAATGTAGAAAAGGAATTTAAGAAGATTCTTTTATTTATTTTAAAACTTAAAAATGAAAAAATTGAAATTGATGAAGATAAATTTCTCAATGCAATAAAATCTACTAACTTTACAAATTTACGAAATAAAGAGAATATTTTTGGTTTCGAGGAGAGTGTATATTCAGATAAAGGTAAGAAAATTAATTTTTTTAATCTTGGTTTTCAAAATAAATGGCAAAAAAAACTACCAAATGGTATACTGAGAAAAATTAATACAAATTTACATAAAGAATTAGTTGAGTTAGGATATAAATCTGATGAGTGAACTTTTTGAAAAAAAATGTGTTCCCTGTGAAGGTGGAGTACCTGCTCTTGATATAAGTGAAATACATAAATATCAAAAAAAAATTAATGGATGGGATGTTATTAAAAATGAGAAAAATATATATTTTTTAGAAAAAAAATTTACATTTAAAAACTTTGTTGGGAGTCAAAAATTTGTAAATGAAGTAGGTAGAATATCAGAAGAGGAAGGCCATCACCCTGAAATTTTATTTGGATGGGGTTATGCGAAAATAAACATCTCAACCCATGCAATTGAGGGTTTATCAGAAAACGATTTCATCTTAGCTTCAAAGATTGACAAGATTTAATGTCTAAAATGTCTTGTTTTAGAAAAAATTAAAATAGTATTAGTTTTATCTGCAAACTTTATAATTTCTTTATCTCTGATTGATCCTCTAGGTTGGATTACAGCAGAAACACCGGATTGAATTAATTTTTCAATACCATCAACAAATGGAAAAAAAGCATCAGATGCGGCAACAATTTCTTTTTCATTTTTTTTAAACTTTCTCATTTTATTTATTGCAATTTGACAGCTATCAAGCCTACTAGGTTGTCCAGATCCGATACCAACTGTTGTTTTATCACCAACGAGCACAATAGCATTGGATTTAACATAACGTGAAATATTGAATGCAAATAATAAATTTTCAAATTGATTTTTGTTTGGTTTTTTCTTTGAGACAACTTTGAAATCCTTTTTTTTAAAATCAAGATCATCTTTAGATTGAATCAACATTGAGTCTGATACAGAGTTTATTTGAAGAACATCATCAAAGTTAAAGTTTGTCGAGTCTATAATTCTAACATTCTTTTTGGATTTTAATAATTTAAGAGCACTTGTTTCAAAACCATTTGCAATAATTACTTCTAAAAAGGTTTTGTTTAACTCAACAGCTAAACTTTTATTAACTTTAAAATTACAAGAGACAATACCTCCAAATGCGCTTACTGGGTCACATTCAAATGCAGATTTATAACTGCTTACTTTGTCCTTTAAAATAGAAACTCCACAGGGGTTAGCATGTTTGATAATTACAGTGCCTATATTTTTCGGTAGACCTTTGGATATCTTTAAAGCAGCAAAAATATCATTGTAATTGTTATAGCTTAATTGTTTTCCATGAATTTTTCTTAATTTGAAATCTTTATTTTTAGAGTAAATAGCAGATATTTGGTGTGGATTTTCTCCATATCTTAATCTCTCAATTAAGTTTCCGTAAATAATTTTTTTCTCTGTAAAATTTTCACTTGTGACTGAATTGAAGTAATCTGAAATTACGGAGTCATAATATGCCGTTTCATTAAAGGCTGATTGAGATAATTTTTTTCTAAATTCTAATTTTGTTGCACCTTTAAATCTTTTTAACTGATCAATCAATGCTGAATATTGATTGGTGGATGTTATTACTGCAACGTCATTGTAATTTTTTGCAGCACTTCTAACTAAGGCAGGACCACCAATATCAATTTTTTCAATTATTTTATTATGGTTTTTTGTTGTTTTTAAAGTTTTTTCAAATGGATAAAAGTTGACTATAACTAAATCAATATTTTGAAAATTATTTTTTTTTATTTCTCTTTTATGAGAATTATTGTTTCTTTTATTTAAGATTCCCGCATGAATTTTAGGATGTAGTGTTTTAACACGTCCATCAAGAATTTCATTAAAACCAGTATAATCAGAAACTTCAAGGCATCGATAGCCTAATTTTCTAATTGCCTTAAATGTACCCCCTGAACTAATCAGTTTAACATTATACCTGTTTAAAGTTTGTAATAATGGTTTTAAGTTTGATTTATCTGAAACAGATATTACAGCTGATTTAATTCTTCTTACTATATTTTTTTTATTTGCCATTTAATATCTTCGGTCTGGTTATTTGAAATTCCAGAAATAAATATATTTTGATTATCAATATATGAATTTTTATTACCGAAATATAAACCATTATCAATATTTATATCATAATTATCACAAGTAAATTTCCAACCCTCATCCTCCAATTCAATTAATATTGATTTACCATCCTGAGTTTTCATTAATTTTACGTCTGGTTCTACATGAAATCGAATATCAAATTTATAATTTTTATTAATTTTTTTTAGAATTTTATCACTACCGACAAAAGTTTCTTCTCCAGGAAAAAATTCTATATTTCTTTCATGAATAGTATTATATTTTTTTTGGTATCCATCATGAGAAGCATTTATTTTCCAATAGTTTTTTTCAAAGATAGTCTCTCTTTTAGTAATTTTTAAACCTCTGGTAACAAAAAAAGATTTATCATTGTTTGTAAATTTGCAGGAAGAATTATCATCGATTACTAAGGTATTCTGAGCGGCAGTTGATTTTGATAAAAGATTTAGTTTTATATTCATTTCACTATGATAGCCACAATTGCTAATTAATTTTTTTCCATTAGAAATTATTTCAAAAGATAAAGCTCCAGATTGATAATCTTTAGAAAAAAATGAATTTGGTGAAGGACCAGCATCCATAGTGAGACACATCTTTTTATTTCTCAAAATGATATATCCACCATAATCTTGATTGTCATTTTTGAATTTATAACCTAGTCTTTGAAGATAATTATCAAAATTATAATTATCTGAGATGTTATTTCCGTTATAAAGAATATCGCTTTTTAGATTTTGCCAAACAAAAGCATAACCTTGTCCAAGATAGTAGATTGTTTCATTGATATGTTCTGGAATATTAATTTGAGATTCTTTAAACCACTCTCTGATTAAAATATAATATTTCAAATAAAATATTAATTGTTTAATACTCCTTGATTTAGGAAAACCAGAATTATCAAGAGTAATTTTAGATATTTTTTTTAGTAAATTTAAACCATATGGCAAATACTTTTTTTCATCCTGATAACAAAGTCCAACTAATATAATAGATGCACAACCTATCAATTTATCTTCAACAAATTTTGATTTATTAATTTCATTTATGAGGTGATTTGTTTGTTTTTGTACCATAGTGTTGAAATCAATTTTATATTGTCCGTTACCATCTTCATAAGTGAGATTATGACTAGATAACCAAGCAATAATTCTTTTTGCAGTTAAATCGAAATTCCAACTTTTTGCATTGTATTTATGATTTAAAGTCATCCAGTTTTTTATAACTGATTGGGTATTTTTTTTTGAAGACTTAAGATCTAAACTAAAAAGCCAATAAAAATTATTAAGTTTTCTTAAGTTTTTTTTGGTTATTTCTTTATTATCCCAAATTTCATTTAATGCAAAATCTTCAATCCTAAATTTTTTTTTTTGATATTTAATTAAGGATGAAAGTAAATGAGGACTAGGCTTATAAATCAAATTTTGATAATAAGTTTTTGAAATTTTTTTATCGTACAGACTAGAATTTAAATATAATTCTCGTATTTTATCGAAAATATTAAAAAAAAACCGATTTATGTAAACCATAAAATTATTTTGATTTTAATAATTCAATATTCTTTTTTATATCTCCATTATTACTTTTAAAAATTGTTGTTCCAGAAACGAGTATATTTGCTCCTGCTTCTATTGCCTCTTTTGAATTGTCAAAATTGATACCTCCATCAATTTCAATATCAAAATTGAGATTTTTAGTTTTCTGCATTTCTTTTAGCTCTTTAACTTTTACTAAAACTTCTGGCATAAATTTTTGACCACCAAAACCAGGGTTAACACTCATTATTAAAACTAAGTCAATTTCGTTCAAGTGTTCTCTAATTACATCAACTTTAGTTTCAGGATTTAAAGATACTCCAACCTTTTTATTTAATTGTTTTATCTTTGAAATAGATGAACTTAGATCGCCTGTAGCTTCTGGATGAATAGTAATAATATCTGCACCTGCATCAGAATATGCATCGATATATTTGTGTACTGGAGAAATCATTAAATGGACATCAAATATCATTGATGATTGTTTTTTTAATGCTTTTATAACTGGAGGTCCGATGGTTAAATTTGGAACAAAATGCCCATCCATCACATCTACATGAATCATATCGGCCCCAGCGTCTTCTAAACGTTTTATTTCGTTTCCTAATTGGCTAAAATCAGCAGATAAGATTGACGGTGATATTTGTATTTTTTTCATTGATAACTAAATTACTAGTACCAATTTTTAAAATTTAATTGAATTAAAAAATTGATAAATTTGTCTAGAAATTTCACTTTCCAAAGGAAAAGATAACATTCCCATGACAGAATATCCCAAAATCCATGGCATTAAATAAAATCTTATCATAAAGAAAAACCAAGCAACATACAGTGGAACTATCGGTTGAATAATAAATTCGGGTGTAATTGGTTTAAAAATACGTAGTAATGGATTGGTAAATTTTACGAATACTTTCATGAAAAAAAATTGAGAGTCTTCTTTTTGGAAAATATTCATTGCAACTCTACCAATTAATGTCCACATGATTACCCCAAGTATGTAATCAATGATGTACACCATTGGGTGAAAATTAGCCGACATTTAAGAATTTATATTGGAAAAAGACTTGAATTAAAAGGGGCGAAATTAATCGCCCCTTAAAATAATTATTTAGTGTTGTTTGCCAAGGATCGATTTACCTGATGGTATTCGAACCTCATCAACCATTTTCTGCGTTGCAGCATTTGGTGCTGAAGTCATTAGACTTACAACAACCATAGCTACTAAGCTGACAGCTGAACCAAAGATACCAAATGTTAACTGTGTAATACCTAGGAATCCACTTCCGCCGTTTCTTACCCAAATTAGGTAACCAGCACCGGAAATTAATCCTAAAGCCATACCAGCTATTGCACCTTCTCTGTTAGCTCTCTTCCACCATACACCAAGTACAAGTGGGAAGAATAATCCAGACATCGCAAAGTCAAAAGCCCAGATTACCGAACCTAAGATACCTTGGATCTCCATTGCTGCAATAGTTGCTCCAGCAAAACCAATTACTACAAGTAGCACCCTTGCAACAACTAGTCTCTTAGCAGTCTCAGCTTTTGGATCGATGATTTTATAATAAACATCGTGTGAGATTGCGTTTGCAATTGCTAGAATCAAACCATCAGCTGTTGACATGGCAGCAGCCATACCTCCAGCAGCAACTAGACCTGAGATTACGTATGGTAATCCAGCTATTTCTGGAGTTGCTAACACAACGGCTTTACCACCCATGAAAAACTCATTTAATTCAAGAGTTCCATTTCCGTTAAAGTCGCTTACAAACATTAAGTTTGCTTGGTTCCAGTTTTGATACCAATCTATCGCTTGTACTTCTGAAATTGATTTACCAATAATACCTGTTGGTAATGTTGGATCAATCAATGACAACTTAGATAGTGTTGCTAACATTGGAGCAGAAGAATAAAGTAGGAAGATAAAGAATAAAGACCAACCTACTGATTTTCTAGCTGCTTTTACACTTGGAGTAGTGAAATATCTCATCATCACGTGAGGCAATGAAGCTGTTCCCATCATCATCGCTAGTGCTAATGAAATAAACGCCCAAGGCGTTGCATTCACTGCTGAGTGAGCTTTAGTTATACCAGCCAAACCTTTTGGCACCTCTTTTAGATTTTCAGCAGAGTTTTTCACAAAACCAAACTGAGCTTCTAATTCAGCAATTCTTGATACTTCATCAGCTAACATGAAGTGTGGGAAGAAACCCGCACCCATTTTGTTACTGATCCAGAATACTGGTAATAAGTAAGCTATGATTAGTACAATATATTGCGCAACCTGTGTCCAAGTTACTCCTCTCATACCACCTAACATTGAACATAGTAAGATACTTACTAATCCAACATAAACTGCGTATTGGAATGGAATATCAAGTGCAACAGATGCAATAGTACCTGTAGCGTTAATTTGTGCAGTCACATAAGTAAATGATGCAACAGTTAAAACTACTACTGCAAGAAATCTACTTAAATTACCACCATATCTTGTACCAATAAAATCTGGAACTGTGTAACAGCCAAATTTTCTTAAGTATGGTGCTAATAAAGATGCGACTAATACATATCCACCAGTCCAACCTACAAGAAGTGCCATATATCCGTAACCTTTGAAGTAAATACCTCCTGCCATTGCAACGAATGATGCACCAGACATCCAGTCTGCTGCAGTTGCCATTCCGTTGAATACAGTTGGCACTTGTCTTCCAGCTACGTAATAAGCATCAGCTTGAGCTGTACGTGATAGATAACCAATTATAGCATAAATGGCTACTGTGAAAGCAACGAAACAAATTCCGATTGTTTTCGCAGTCATACCCATCTGCTCGGCAATTGACATAATGATTATGAAAGCTAAAAAACCACCTGTATAGATTCCATAAACCTTAGGTAAATTGTCTATAAAATTACCTTTCATCATTTAGTCATCCCCTCTTTCTGAGAAGCCGAACTCTTCATCAATTTTCTCCTGCCTGTTCGCAAACCAGAAAATTAGGATTACGAAAGCACCAAGAGAACCTTGACAAGTGAACCAATAAGTTAACGGATAACCAAATGGTCCCGTAACTTCATTCATTTCAGCTCCGAATAAGAAGATGCCAATTGAGAATACAAACCAGATTGCTAGTGTCATGAATAGCAAACCTCTGGATTTTTCCCAGTGTTGTTCTTGTTTTGACATTTATACCTCTCTCTTTTTAGTTATAACTGGCAAAAACCATAACCATTATCGAAGAGATTTAAAGTGTTAAAATTGCTCAAATTAGTCCGATTTATGGGTTATAACTATCAAAAATAGCTTATTTTATGGGAAAATATAAACTTACCTGGAAAGATCTTACCTTGAGGGACTTCAAGATCTATCTATTTGCCCTTTTTAAAGCATTTATCCCTAAAAAAAAAATAAAGTCATTAGATGAATTAGAGGATTTTATTCAAACAAAATCAGCTTGGGTGTCACAAGTTACTTTGTATGGTTATTTAAAGACCAGGATGGGCACTAGGTATGTTCTTCATTTTGAAAATGATGAATTTATGAAGTCAGTTAATTTAGCTAAGTGGAATATCTATGCTGTGGCTTTGCAAGATCTTACGTTTTTTACCTTCTCTTACTTAAAAGCAACTACAAACTATGAAGATACCAATAGGGCTAAAGAAATCTTTTTTAAAATTCTAGATGATGAAATTTCAAACAAAATGCCTTTAGATATTATCGAAAACACCAAAAAAAATTTTGATGAAAGATTTGAGAAAATAAATTGGGATACTTATCATAGTGATCTTCCTTTTAATCCTAGTGCATTATCTTTATATAAGTGGGCTCCAATTGCTGAGGAGCTAAAAACTTTAGATCGTAAAATAGTTTTGAATTCAGTCATTCTCAAATGGGACGTCGTTAAGAAAGAATTTCAAGAAAGATTAGGTTTCTAAGTATTTTTTCTATTGTCAACTAAACTATCAACAACACTTGGATCAGCTAAAGTAGTAGTATCACCTAATTGACCATGTTCATTTGCTGCAATCTTTCTAAGAATTCTTCTCATTATTTTTCCAGATCTTGTTTTTGGAAGCCCTGGAGTAAAGTGAATCAAGTCTGGAGTTGCTAATGGACCTATTTGTTTTCTAACCCATAATTTTAGTTCTCTTTCAAGATCTCCTGTCTCAGTCTCACCTGCATTAAGAGTTACGTAACAATATAGTCCATTTCCTTTAATGTCATGTGGATAACCAACCACAGCAGCCTCAGCAACTTTAGGATGAGCAACAAAAGCACTTTCAATTTCAGCAGTACCCAAGTTGTGTCCTGATACAATAATTACGTCATCTACTCGTCCAGTGATCCAGTAATATCCATCCTTGTCTCGTCTGCACCCATCACCAGTAAAATATTTTCCATCAAATTGAGAAAAGTAAGTATCAATAAATCTCTGATGATCGCCATAAACAGTTCGCATTTGGCCTGGCCAAGACTGAGCTATACAAAGTCTCCCTTCTCCTGCACCTTTAATTTCTTTTCCATCTTTATCGACAAGAACAGGTTTAATTCCATAAAAAGGTTTTGTTGCTGATCCAGGTTTTAAAGGTATAGCTCCTGTTTGAGGCGCAATTAAAATTCCGCCTGTCTCTGTTTGCCACCAGGTATCTACGATTGGACACTTTGAGTTTCCAACTGTTTTGTAATACCACATCCAAGCCTCTGGATTTATAGGTTCTCCGACTGTACCCAATAATTTTAGAGATTTTCGAGATGTTTTATTTACTGGATCATCACCCTCTCGCATAAGGGCTCTGATAGCTGTTGGAGCAGTATAAAAAGTATTAACTTTATATTTATCAACAATCTGCCACCATCTTGAGCTGTCCGGATAATTTGGTACTCCCTCAAACATTATTGTAGTAGCTCCGTTAGATAAGGGTCCATAAATAATATAACTATGACCTGTTACCCAACCTATGTCTGCAGTACACCAATAAATATCTTTAGGCTTGTAGTTAAATATATATTGATGAGTCATGGAAGCATAAACCATGTACCCGCCCGTTGTGTGTAGTACACCTTTCGGTTTACCTGTAGATCCAGACGTATAAAGAATAAATAAAGGATCTTCAGCATTCATTTCCTCAGGTTCACAATGACTTGGTACATCTTTAATTAGGTCATGATACCAAACATCTCTGTCGTCATCCCAATAAACATAGTTTCCTGTTCTTTTGACAACAATACATTTTTTAACATCAGGACAATTACTTAATGCTTCATCGGTTGTTGCTTTTAATGGAATTGTTTTTCCACCTCTAACACCCTCATCAGCTGTTATAATGTATTCTGATTTACAATCATTTACTCTTCCAGAAATAGACTCTGCTGAAAACCCTCCAAATATTATAGAATGTATGGCTCCTATTCTTGCACAAGCTAACATCAAAACAGCCAGCTCGGGTATCATCGTTAAATATATTGTTACTCTGTCTCCTTTTTGTATCCCTAATTTTTTTAGACCATTAGCTGCTTTTGAAACTTTTTGATGAAGTTGTTTATAAGAAATTTTTTGAGTATCCTTAGGATCATCACCTACCCAAATTATAGCTGTTTTATCTTTTTTATCTTTTAAATGTCGATCAATACAATTAGCAGAGGCATTTAAAGTTCCATCTTCAAACCATTTTATTTTAACTTCATCTTTACTATACTTCACATCTTTAATTTTTTTATATGGTTTTATCCATGTAATTCTTTTTCCTTCTTTTTTCCAAAAAGCATTATTGTTCTTAATAGAGTCAGTATATTTATTCTGATATTGAGATTTATTAATTAAACCACTTTTCACCCACTCTGGTTTTGGTTTAAAAATTAGTTCTTGAGTTGAGCCTTCGTTATTAATTTTAACTTTTTTAATCTTACTTTTAATCTTTTTTTTTCTTTTAAGAATTTTTTTTCTTTTTTTAACCTTCTTTCTTTTTGAGGTTCTTTTTCTTGATTTAGATTTCTTCTTCTTTTTAGGCATAAATATTATTTTTAAATCTTACCCATGTTATTTAAAATTTTCCAGCTTTTAGAATCTATTGGCATTACTGATAGTCTGCTTTGTTTAATAAGTGATAAATGGCTTAATTGCTTGTTTTTCTTAATATCCTCAAGACTTACTGGCTTATTTAATTTTTTTAGAAACTTTACTGTAACAGCAACAAATCGACCAGATTTATCTGTCTTGTCTAAATATGCTTCCTTTATAACTTCAACAATACCAACAATTTCCTTTCCTATGTTCGAATGATAGAAAAAACATTGATCTCCTTCTCTCATTGATTTTAAATTTTTGGCAGCTTGATAATTTCTTACTCCATCCCAAGGAGCACCTTTAGTACCAGCTTTTTTTTGTTGATCAATTGACCAAACGTCAGGTTCTGACTTAAGTAACCAATATTGCATTAAAGTTTAACCCCAGCACCTTTTAAAAATAATGCATTTTCATCTAAGGGCCATCTTGGTTTTGCTGGATGATCTAGTTTATTAAAAAGTTTTAATTTATACTTTTCCAAACCTACCATTGCTATCATTGCAGCATTGTCCCCACATATTTCAATTGGTGGAAAAACACTTTGATAATTATTTTCTTTACACAAGTTTATCAACATAGATCTTATTTTTTTATTTGCTGCTACACCACCCGCAACAACAAAAATTTTATCTTGTATATCATTTTGTTTTTCAAATTCATTAAAAGCAATTTTGGTTTTTTTTTTCAATATTTCTTCAATTGTATTTTGAAAAGAAGCTGCCAAATTAAATTTTTCTTGCTCTGTTTCAATGGTTTTACTTATCTTCAGGATTGCAGTTTTAAGACCAGCAAATGACAAATTACAACCACCCTTATTAATGATAGGTTTTGGTAGATCATAAGAATTTGGATCACCTTTTTCTGCCCAAAGCTCGATTTGGGGTCCTCCAGGAAATTCTATTCCTAAAAGTTTTGCAGTTTTGTCGAAAGCTTCACCTAGTGCATCGTCAATAGTTGTTCCTAGTCTTTTATATTTTCCAAGACCTTGAACATTTAAATATTGTGAATGACCACCCGAAATTAATAGCAGGAGGTAAGGATAATTTAAGTTTGAAACTAATTTTGGACTCAACGCATGTCCTTCTAAATGATTTACAGCTATAAAAGGCTTGTTTATTGAAGAGGCAAAAGCTTTCCCAAAGCTTAAGCCTACTGACAAACAAACGATTAGACCAGGACCTGCAGTCGAAGCTACTGCATCAATATCTTTAATTTTTATTCCGCTTTCATCCAAAGCTTTCTTCACGATTAAATCTATTTTTTCGATATGTGATCTGGCCGCTAACTCTGGAACTACACCTCCAAATTCTTTGTGGACATCAGTTTGGCTTGAAACAATGTTTGATAAAATTATAGGTTTCCCTTGGTCATTTTCAGTTATAACTGAGGCAGCTGTTTCATCACAACTAGTTTCAATTCCAAGAATTAAGGGTTTTTTACTCATACAAATAGTTTTTAATAATTGTACATTTCCAATACAAGAAAGAAATAAATTTATTTATGACTAAAAAAATTATCATAGGTTCAAGAGGTAGTAAATTAGCATTGTTGTATGCTCAAAAAGCTAAAGAACAAATTATTAAAAAAACTACTTTAGATACAAATGATATTGAAATTAAATCTATTTCAACAAAAGGTGATCAAGTTAAAGATACTAGGTTATCTGATATAGGTGGCAAAGGATTGTTTTCAACTGAAATTGAAAAAGAGTTAGAGAATAAAAGTATCGACATTGCAGTACATGCATTAAAAGATATGCCAGCAACAGAAACTAGCGGACTTAAAACAGACTGTTTTTTAGAGAGAAATGATCCAAGAGAAATTTTGATAACAAATAACAAGAAAAAATTAAATGATCTTAAGCTGAAATCAATTATAGGAACATCTTCATTTAGAAGGGAATTTCAAATTAAAAAATTAAGATCTGATCTAACATGCAAAATAATTAGAGGTAACGTGGATACTAGAATTAAAAAACTAAAAGATGGAAATTATGATGCAATAATTTTGTCTTATGCAGGGATTAAAAATTTAAATCTTGAAAATGAAATAGCTGAAATTTTCTCAGCACAAGAAATCATACCAAGTGCTGGACAAGGAATAATTGCACTTCAATGTCGTGAAGCAGATAAAGAAATTATTTCAATTTTAAAAAAAGTAAATCATGAAGAAACCTATAAAAGAGCTCATGCTGAGAGAAATGTCCTCAAAGTTTTAGAGGGAGATTGTGAAACAGCAATAGGCGTTTATTCAAAAATAGAAAGTGATACAATTGTAGTTGTGGCAGAACTTTTTTCAATAGATGGCTCTCAAAGATTTTATGAAAAGAAATCTGGCCAGATAGATAAATTTAAAGAGATAGGTAAACAAATTGGGCAGAATTTAAAAATGCAATCAAATAATTCTTACAAAAAATAATATGCATATTTTATTAACAAGACCACTGGAAGATTGTTCAGAAATGATTTTAAAGTTTAAATCATTAGGTCATCAAGTTTCGCACATCCCACTGATTAATATTGAAAAGGTTAATTATGAGGAAATTAAATTTTCTGAATATGGAGGAATTATTTTTACCAGTGCTAATGCAGTGAAATATTTAGATCAAAATAATATAGACAAAAATATCAAATGTTTTTGTGTTGGTAATTTAACTGAAAAAAAAGCTAGATCATCAGGATTTCAAAACACAGTAGCTGCAGAGGGTAATGTTTCTAACTTAAAAGAGTTAATTTTACAAACTTACGAGACAAAAAGTAAAAAGTTACTTTATGTCAGCGGTGAAATTATATCTGTTGATTTAGATCAACAACTCATGAAAGAGGGCTATGGCATTAAAAGAGTGATTAATTATAGAGTAAAACATAATCAAAAATTCAATGAAAGTTTTGTAAAAGATTTAAAATTAAACATGCCTGATATGGTTTATATTTATTCACAGAATAGTGCTCAAAGTTTTTTGAGTTTTGTCAAAAATCATCAATTTGAAAGCTTATGGATGAATACTAATTTATCGTGTATTGGCGAGAAAACTTCATCTATATTGAATGAAATAAAATGGAAAAAAATATTTCTTTTTAATCCTGGAGAAGAAGAGTTTTTGTTATATAAAATTTAATTATGGAATTGTTTAATAATTTTTCTGAAATATTTCTATCGGTATGGAACAAAGGTATTTTAGGTGTTGATATCTTACAAATATTAATTGGTTTAGGAATTTTTTTAATTTTTTTAATTTTCAGAGGTCTTATTAGTAAACTTGTAATTAAAAAGTTAGAAATTATCTCAAAAAGAACAACAAATAAATTAGATGATACTTTCGTAAAATCTTTAATTGGTCCTGCAAGATTTTTACCAATTGTTTTAGGTTTTTTTATAGCAAGTTATTACATGACATTTTCTATGGAAGGTAGAGAAATTGTCGATACTATAAATAGAACTCTAATAACCATATTAATTTTTTGGGTTATTCATCAAATTATAGAACCAGTCTCATATATCTTAAGTGGTCTTGATAAATTATTAACAAGAGAACTCATTGGATGGATTATTAAATCTTTAAAGATATTAATATTCATACTTGGGCTTGCAGCAGTCTTAGAATTATGGGGAATAAAGATTGGACCAATTATTGCTGGTTTAGGTTTGTTTGGAGTAGCAGTTGCATTGGGTGCTCAAGATTTGTTTAAAAATTTAATTTCTGGGATTTTGGTATTAGTTGAAAAAAGATTTAAAATCGGTGATTGGATTTCTGTTGATGGAATAATTGAGGGTATTGTTGAAAAAATCGGTTTTCGATCAACAACAATCAGAAAATTCGATAAATCATTAGCAATAATTCCAAATTTTCAATTTGCAGAAAATGCTGTAGTAAATGTAAGTGAAACCTCAAACTGGTTAATTAGCTGGATTATTACTCTCCAATATGACACTTCGGTTGATCAATTAAAAAATATAAGAGATCAAATTGAAGATCACATAAAAAAAAGTGATGATTTTGACACTAACATAGGAATTGCAGTTAGGGTCGATAAGTTTTCAGATAGTTCTATAGACATGTATGTGCGTTGTTTCACAAAATCGGATAGTTGGAACGAATGGCTTTCAGTAAAAGAAAAACTTGCAATTGCAATAAAACAAATTGTTGAAAATAATAAGGCCTCTTTCGCATTTCCAAGTTCTTCGATTTATATTGAAAAAAAATGATTGCTATCTTTTATTTAGTTTTACAATTATTAAAACTTTATTCGTATGTAGTGATTGCCAATGTTATCATCAGCTGGTTAATCGCTTTTAATGTATTGAATACTCAAAATAGATTTGTTTATGCAGTTTTAGATTTTACTTACAGGTTGACAGAACCATTTTTAAGAAGAATAAGACGATTTTTACCAAATTTGGGAGCGTTAGATATTTCTCCAATTATTTTACTGCTATTGATTTGGTTTATAGAAATGTGTATGAAGCTCTACATCGCACCAATGATATTCTAGAATATATGATTTTAATTGATGGAAAAAAAGAAGCAGCGCTATTAAGGGAACAGCTTAAAAAAGAAGTATCTGATCTTAAAATTAAGTATAATAAAGTTCCAGGGTTAACAGTAATTTTGATTGGAGACTTAACTCCTAGTCAGATTTACGTTAGAAACAAAGAAAAATCTGCTAACGAAGTTGGACTTAAATCCGATGTGATTAAATATCCAGATAGTGTTGAAGAAAAAGTTATTTTAGAGAAAATAGATGAGTTAAATAAAGATAATTCTGTATCAGGTATTTTAGTTCAATTACCATTACCAAAACATATTGATAAACAAAAAATTATTGAAGCGATTGATCCATCAAAAGATGTAGATGGATTTCATCCAATGAATGTTGGAAATCTTTCGTCAGGTTATGAGAGTTCTGTTCCATGCACACCATTAGGATGTTATTTGTTAATTAAAAAGATAGAACCTAACTTAAATGGTAAAAAAGCAGTTGTTGTTGGTCGGTCTAACTTAAATGGTAAACCAATGACTCAACTTTTACTGAAAGAAAATTGCACCGTTACTATAACACACTCTAAAACAAAAGATTTAAAAGCAGAGTGTTTAGAAGCTGATATTATTATTGCAGCTGTTGGTATTCCCGAGTTAGTTAAAGGTGATTGGGTTAAAAAAGATACTATCGTGATCGATGTTGGAATTAATAAAACTGAGAAAGGTATCGTTGGTGATGTTGCATTTGATGAAGTTTCAAAAAATGCTAAAGCACTCACGCCTGTTCCTGGTGGAGTTGGTCCAATGACAATCGCTTGCTTGCTAAAAAATACGATTGACTGTTTCAAAAGATCGCAAGCATAATATTGAATTCCATAAATTTTTTTTGATAAGATAGGTTATGAAAAAACCTAGATACCCCTATAGAATTGCACTTCTTATGCTCATACTGACAGTTCCACCAATTGGCGCGACACAATTAGGCTGGTATTTATATGATAAACAAACTGGATTTGATTATGGTATGATAGTTGGAACATTTTCAGTAATTTATGCTGCATGGTTAATGTATGAAAAAAATTGGAGAGAAGATGATGAGGATTAAATTGTGGAAAAAATAATTTTTTTCGGATTAGCGATACCAATTTTAGCATTTGTCCTTTACTTGGGCGGAACAGCTATCATGAAAGGCTTTGAGGCCAAAAGAGAAAATAAATCCAATGAGAGCTTAGAAGATCAGGACCATGGAGATAACTTATCTCATAATAATGATAAGTTAACAGATGAATTGGATAAATTAAATCAACTCCTTAAGGATGGTGTTTTAACTGAAGAAGAATTTAAAAAAGCTAAAAAGAAGATTTTAGATAATTAATTATAATCAAGTAATTTTTTTAAAGATCCAAATTCGCCTATTTTATAAATAATTGCATCTTCTTTTTTAAATCCATATTTTTCCGCTCCAGCCTTAAATCTTACAGGTGGCTCCATGATTGGTTCTAAGGATAAAACAAACGTGCCCCAATGCATTCCAATCACTTTTTTACTCTTTAAATTTTTTGCAACCTCTAAAGCTTCTTCTGGATTTGTGTGATAAACCGACTTATCTTTATAAGGCATTATTGGATAAAAATTATAGGCACCAATATTTATAAATGTAAGATCAATTGGACCATACTTATTACCTATATCTTTATAAATATTTCCTACTCCAGTATCACAACCAAATAATAACTTTATATCTTTATATTCGATCAAAAAATTTCCCCATAAAGTTTTATTAGTATCTGTGAGACTTCTTTTTGACCAATGCACAGCAGGTAAAAAAGTAATTTTTAAATTTTTATTTATTTCAATTCTATCATACCAGTCCATTTCATTCACACTGCTATAACCATTTCTGGTGAAATACTTACCAAGTTTTAATGGAAGTAAAACTTTAGAATTTTTGAAAGGAAATCGCCGGATCGTCATCATATCTTGATGATCATAATGATTATGGGTGAGTAAAAAAATATCTGTTTGCGGAATTTCGTTTAATTTTAGTGCTGGTTCAGTAAATCTCTTAGGTCCAAAAATTAGCGGCCCAGCATTTTTTGAAAATACTGGATCTGTAATAATTGTTGTTTCACCAAGCTTAATTAAAAATGTTGCATGGCCAATCCATCCTACATAATCGTCTTCTTCTAATTTTTTTAAGTCTTTTAAAACTTTCTCTTTTTCAATAACATGTTCTTTGGGAACTGTCATATCAAGCTTTTTTTTCTCTCTATTAAAAATTTTGAAGGACCATTTAACATTAGGATCTGGTTTTGGTGAACCCTCAGGATTTCTAAAAGTACCGTCTGGTAAATGGTGATAAGGTTTTTTTTCCACTAAAACTAATTTTTTTTATTGTAAGTTTTTATAATTGTCTCCTCTAAAGTTCTACTTATTATTATGGTACCCTTTTCATTTGGATGTATACCATCACTTAGATTAAACTCGGGCTTCATGGCCACTCCCTCAAGTAAAAAAGGAATAAACACTATTTTAAATTTTTTGGCTAGATCAGGAAAAATTTTGTCAAATTTTTTTTTATAAGAAAAACCATGCGAGGTTGGAGCAATCATCCCAGCTAGAATAATTTCAATATTTTTATCTTGAGCAATTTTTATAATTTTTTCTAAATTGCTTTTTGTTTCTTTTGGCTGGATGCCTCTTAACATGTCATTAGCCCCTAAGCATAAAATTATTAGATCTATATCTGGCTCACTTAAAGTCCAATCAGCTCTATTTAATCCACCTGATGACGTACTACCAGAAACACTGCCATCAATAATCTCAATATTATAACCCTTTGCTTCTAAATTTTCTTCTAAAACAACTGGTAAACTATTGTCATCAGACAAACCATAACCAGCCATCAAACTATCACCAAATAATACAATCTTTTCGATTGCATATGCATTAATGGTTAGTAGACAGATAATAATTATTTTAATAATAAAACTTTTACTCATGAGTACTCTTCTTAAATTAAAAAAGATAAATCTTAAATACCAAACTGGTAAAGACAATATTAGTGTTTTAAAAGATATAAATTTGACCACAAAAAAAAAAGAAACTATTTCAATAGTAGGTGAAAGTGGTTCAGGAAAAACAAGTTTAATCATGTTAATTGGTGGTTTAGAGCGTCCAACTTCAGGCAAGATATACTTTCAAGACCACGAAATTACAAAATTAAGTGAGGATGAAGTATCAAAAATCAGAAAAAAAAATATAGGTATAATTTTTCAGTCTTTTTATCTAATCCCAAATTATACAGCCCTAGAGAATGTAACCTTAATTCTTGAATTGAATAAATTTAAAAATCCTGAAAAAGAAGCAAAATCTCTTTTAGATAGATTTGGCTTAAAACATCGACTAAATAATTTACCCAGTCAGTTATCTGGAGGAGAACAACAGCGAGTCGCTATCGCAAGAGCTATTGCTATGAAGCCAGAGCTAATTCTAGCTGATGAACCTACAGGAAATTTAGATACAGAAAATTCCGATATGATTTCTAAAATTTTATTTAGGTATGTTAAAGAGGAGGGTTCCTCATTAATTATGGTAACACACGACCCAAAACTTGCTAACCGCGCAAACAGAAAAATTAAAATTAAAGATGGAAAAATTAAATAATTTTTATCAATACAAGTTTATCTTAATATATGCTCTGAGAGATTTAAAAAGGAACTATAAAAAAATCTCAAGTATAATCATAACTCTGTTCATCAGTCTTTTTATATTAAGTGCAATATTTACTATAGAGGATAGTTTAAAAAAGGAACTCAAAGAAAATGCTAAAGAGCTTTTAGGTGGAGACTTAGAGATTGATTATAACAGAAATCAAGGAAATATAGATTTATTAAATAAAGTTGAAGAGTTTACAACTATATCAGAGATGGTTGAATTCAGCACAATGCTTTCGACAACAACTCGAGAGAAAAATAAATCTTTATTTACTAGAATAAAAACAGTTGACCAAAAGTATCCTTTATATGGTGAAGTAACTTATGAACCTGCTGATGCTTATGAAAGAATGCAAACTGAACCTTATACAATTTTAATTAATGAGAGTTTATCAAAAACCTTAAATATAAAAACAAATGAAATTGTAAAAATTCAAGATCAAGAATTTCTTGTTATTGGTAAGGTAAGATCTGTTCCAGATGTAAGTGGATTTGTGACTTTTGGAGATTGGGTTTTAACAGGTAAACAAACTTTAGATATCTTAAAACTCAACGGAATAGGAAATTTTTTAAATTATGAATATAAAGTAAAATTTAATAACAATGATAATCCAGAAATAATCATAAAAAAAATCGAAAGTATTTTTAAAGATGATCAAAAAGTAAAAATTAGATATCCAGAAAATGCAGCAAGTGGACTAAAAAGAGTAATTGGTAACTTTTCACAATTTTTATCCCTTGTCTCAATAAGTGCGA